>JBFEMR010000036.1:0-7072 GCA_041551495.1 Dehalococcoidia bacterium | reverse complement strand
TAGATAATACCATCGTGTATAGTAGTTCCTGCCCATCCCCCTGCTGACTGACCTCCTCCCCACGGGGCACAGGAAGCCAGTATCAAGGGCAAAAGAGCAATTAAGATGAATATTAATATCTTTGGCTGCTTCATTGTAAAACTAAGGTACCGGGTCGTAGCCACCTTCAGTGAAGGGATTACATCGCCATATCCTCTTGGCTGCCATCCAGCTGCCTCGAGTAAAACCATATTTATTAATTGCTTCAACGGCATACTGTGAGCACGTAGGTTGGAAACGACAAACACTGGGTAAAACCTTCGACACTGTGTTCTGGTACAATTTAATGAAACCGAGAGCTAATTGGCGCATTCGTTATTCCCTAACAATTTCGCTCGATCCAGAAGCTTGGTTACTTCCTGTTCCAGCTGATGGTAGTCAGCATTAACTACTGCAGGTCGAGCAATGATTACAATATCCCACCCAAGCTTTAGCGATTGCAACCTCATTATTTCCCTCAATAGTCTCTTCAGACGATTACGCTGTACTGCCTTACCCACTTTTTTGGTCACGGAAAAACCATATCGACTTAAATTTAAACCGTTGGGCATCGCTTTTATTACCAGCAAACTGGTTACCCATACAATACCATGGCGATAAACCAAAGTATATTGTGCTCTCTTAGTTAAAGATCGGGGCTCCTTCACAGGATCGAGTTAAACTGGAGTCAGCCTATACCTCCCCTTAAGGCGCCTTGCTTTGAGTACTCGCCTTCCAGCTTTGGTAGCCATCCTAGCACGGAAACCCAAGCTTCGCCTCCGGGAAATTTTTTTAGGTTGATATGTTCGTTTTGGCATTTCTTCAAACTGTCGAACGGGATAGGCCGACGCCTCCTGTTTTCCAAATATGAGTTGGCGCATAAGGTAACATAGCCAGATAACGAGCTCTCTTTATAGCTTGTGATAAGCCTCTCTGATGTTTAGCACACGTCCTACTCCTCCGTCGCGATACAATTTTGCCCTGATTTGAAATATAACGAGATAACATAGAAACATCTTTATAATCTATTTTCATCTGTCCCTTACAAAAGGGGCATATTGTTGGCCTAGTGATAAAGTTTCTTGTGCCTCTTGTGCCTCTTGTGCCTCTTGTTCTACTGGGATTAGCCAAATCTTTTTCTCCTTTATTTTAGTCAAAGGGTAAATCTTCCGGTTCCAATTCCCCTTCTTCAGGAAGTGACGCCGGACCTGTTCTGTCGAGGAAAATTACTCGATTTGCAGATACCTCAAGGCTGGTACGCATCTGCCCATCTTGCCCTTCCCAATTGCGAGAACGCAATCTACCTTCAACATACACTCGTCTCCCCTTGGATAAGAATTGATTACAGCTTTCAGCCTGCTTACCCCAAACGCTAACTCTAAACCATTCTGTCTCTTCCCTCCGTTCCCCGTCAGGACCACTATAACGATAGTTGGTAGCCATTCGGAAAGAAGTAACCGCCTTTCCATTGGGCGTGTACCGCATCTCAGGATCACTACCTACATTGCCGATTAGCGTTATTTTATTTAAGCTCGCCATATTAATCTTCAACCTTCACCACAAGATATCGCATAACATCCCCCAAAGCGCCAATTTCTCCTTCAAATTCCTTAATCGATTTTGGCGTTAGCTTAAAGCGAGCTATAATATAATTAGCTTCCATGAATTTCGTGATAGGATAAGCCAATTTCCTCTTACCCCATCTCTTAATATCTCCAACAACCCCTCCACGGCTATCAATGGACTCAGACAACTTGTCTAAGATTTTTGATACTCCCTCTTCCTCAACCTCAGGACTAATTATGGCTACTAGTTCATAATCGCGCATTTCTAGATTTTATACCACATTGCATAAAATGACAACTAGACCAGCGATATATCCGTCTATTATACGTAACAGCTAGAATGTTAAATTAAGCCAGTGTTATAATTCTAG
The DNA here is from genome assembly GCA_041551495.1 of Dehalococcoidia bacterium. Lineage (GTDB taxonomy): Bacteria > Chloroflexota > Dehalococcoidia > GIF9 > AB-539-J10 > RBG-13-51-36. The sequence continues at coordinate 5,118 of JBFEMR010000036.1, read as the reverse complement.
CGATGAGAGTATCTGAGTTAGGAGAATTTGGCCTGATCAATCTCATACACAGCAATATAACCAGATACGAAAATTTTAGACGTACTCCGTGGCAAGAAGTTATAGCGAGCATTGGCGATGATGCCGCCGCTTGGCAAGGTCATAATCAAATTCAGTTAGCTACTACGGATACCCTTGTCCAAGATATACACTTTAACCTGGATGTCATTCACTGGGAAGAGTTGGGCTGGAAAGCACTTGCCGTGAATCTAAGCGATATAGCTGCTATGGGTGGTATCCCCAAGTACGCTTTGTTAGCTCTGGCACTCCCTGGCGAATTGGAGGTAGACAACATATCCAAGTTTACCAACGGCATGATGCATCTAGCGATGAAATTGGGAGTGGCCATAGTTGGAGGTAATATAGCTAGTGCTCCCAATGTAGTTATCACTGTAACAATCATAGGCTGTTCTGAAGGCAGAGTTATACTTAGGAGGTCAACAGCTTCTCCTGGCGACCAAATAGCTGTCACAGGATATCTGGGATCATCTGCAGCCGCCCTAGAAATGTTCAAAGGGAAAACTATCTCAGATCCCAAATTACGCAATGTCCTGAGACAAGCTCACTTTAAACCCATGCCAAAAATTAAAGAAGGGCAGCTCTTAGTCAAACAAGGGGTTAAAACCGCTATAGATATAAGCGATGGACTAATTGCTGACCTTGACCATATATGTGAATTCAGTAAAGTCAACGCTAAGATAAAGATAGAACAAGTACCAGTACACCCTGTAGTTATCAAAAATTTTCCTAACTATCAGGAACTTGCGTTATCCGGTGGAGAAGATTATGAGCTTCTTTTTACCGCTGATGAGGTCACTATTAACCGGGTCAAGCAAACATTGAACTGCCCGGTAACTGTAATTGGTGACATAATAGAAAAAAAGTCGCCCTCACGAGTGACTGTAGTGGATAGTACGGGAAACATCATTCCCTACAAAAAAGGGGGTTGGGAACACTTTAATTATGGAGCGTCTGAAGTTAAATTCGCGTAGCCCTGCACAAACTCAGCTTTTAGGTAGCTACTTGGGGGAAATAGCTCAAAAAGCTGACGTTTTCCTTCTGGTTGGTGAGTTAGGTGTGGGCAAAACTTGTCTCGTCCAAGGCATCGCCCACGGGCTGAATGTAGGAGAATATGCCTTCAGTCCCTCTTTCGTTATCCTCAGGGAGTATCATGGCCGACTTCCCTTATACCATATTGATTTTTATCGCCTTAATAGTATTAAAGAAATTGCTGCCCTAGGGCTGGAGGAGTATTTTTATGGTGACGGAGTCTGTGTAATTGAATGGGCAGAGAATGGACTGCAGGTAGTACCTCATGATAATCTGCTTATTACCATACGCTATACCCCTGTTTCCGAGACAGGACGGCTTATTGGATTAAAACCTCAGGGCGAGCATTACTGTGAATTACTAAGACAACTCAAGAAAAAGGAGGGGATTGAGGCTCTGCGTACTAAATGATAAAACCTTAACTTTTAATCCGTCACTTTTTCATTCCTTATATTTTGACTTATTTCTTTAGAGTTTATGAATTAGAGTTCTGATATGGAATTAACTATAGACACTTCGTCCAGTATCACCAGTGTTGCTTTATCTCATAAAGGTGAATTATTTGCTTCGCTAACTTGGCAAACAGCACGAAACCATACAATAGAATTGTTGCCAAATTTAATTTGCCTGCTACAACAAGCCAAGGTACAGCCATGTTCTGTAGAGGCAATTTTTATAGCTAAAGGTCCGGGAAGCTTTAATGGTCTTCGAGTAGGAATAAGCACTGCTAAAGGGTTGGCTTCTGCCCTAGATATTCCTTTGCTTGGGGTAAATACATTGGAGAGTGAAGCTTATCCCTTTGCATTTATTGGACTTCCTATACGCCCTATTCACAAGGCTGGTCGCGAGGAAATAGCCACTTGCCTTTATCGGCAAAAGGATAATGAATGGCAATGTCTGGAACCAGAAAATCTAACCACAGTTAAAGCTTTGCTCCATCGAATTAAGCATAAAACACTTTTTTGCGGTGAAATACCCCCAGATTTAGTAAAAGAAATACAGCAAAATCTGGGTAAGCAAGCAATAATTGCCCAAAGTTTTGGTTTATGCCGAGTTAGCTCTCTGGTTACATTAGGTTGGCAAAAATTGAACAAAGGGGAACAAGATAACGTGGTTACCTTACAGCCATTATACCTCCGCCCTCCTCATATAACCAAGCCAAGGAATAGAACGCCGCTTCTATCTCCTCAAGTTCGAGCAAAGAGTAAGCAGAAATGGAAATGCCTAAATTAGATGTTGAAAATACCGCAAGGTTTTGTTTTGCCTGTAGTCAGAAGAACCCTATAGGACTGAAGTTGAAACCTGTCCAGGATGTGGACAAAGTCACTGTAGAGTTTACCGCCGGAAAATTCCATCAAGGCTGGGATAATGTGATTCATGGCGGTATTCTATATACTCTACTCGATGAGGTAACTGCTTACGCTATGCTTTGTAACGGTATTGAGCTAGGCGTTACTGCCAAGAGTGAGATAAGATTTAAACAAGTAGCACCTATCAATGTACCAATCAAAGCCTCTGCGTGGGTCACTAAACTAACAAAAAGGCTCGTAGAAACTAAAGGAGTGATCACGCTGAAGGACGATACAATCATAGTTGATGGTAACTTCTTATTCTATGTCTGGAGATGGTCAAAAAGAACAATACTCTGGGACATGGACGGAGTTATTGCAGATTCATATTACTTCCACTTCGCTGCCTGGCAAGAGACTTTTGCAAAAAGGGGAATACAATTTACTAAAAAAGCTTTTAATAAACTGTTTGGTGCCAGAAATGACTACATAGTCGGCACTATTATTGGCAGGGCATTACCTGAAAAAGATATCAAAATAATAGTAGAAGAGAAAGAAGAAAACTTTCGACGGAAGGCAACTGGAAATATAAAGCCGTTTCCCGGGGCGATAAGTTTGCTGCATGCTATAAAGAAGGGCAATTTCAAACTAGGCTTGGTTTCCTCAGCACCCGAAGATAATATCGACCTAATCCTTAGTGAGTTGAATTTGAAAGATATTTTTAATTGTGTTGTTTTTGGTCAAGAAGTATCTGAAAGCAAACCCAGTCCCGAGATATACCATTTAGCTGCCAAAAAATTGGATGTAGTACCTAAAGATTGTGTAGTAATCGAAGATTCCTCACTAGGTGTCAAGGCAGCCAAGGCTGCGGGTATGAGATGCTTAGCTATAACTAACACACAACCCCGACAAAAGCTAGAAGGATCTGACAAAATAGTTAATTCCTTAGAAAACGTGGATTTAATCACGCTGCTTATTAGGATTTAGAAAGAAGCCAGGATAAAGATAAAGGAGATTTAAGTTATGGAGAGAAGTTTAGTTCTAATTAAACCTGATGCCATACAGAGGGGATTGGCCGGTGAAATCATCTCTCGTCTGGAGGAGAAGGGGCTTAAAATCGTAGCCATGAAGATGTTACACATGGATAAAAATTTAGCCCAACGTCACTATGCCATTCATGAAGGAAAAGCCTTTTTTAATGATTTGGTAAACTTCATCACTTCTAGCCCGATCATTGCCATCGTCTTCCAAGGTAAAAATGCTGTGCAAATAATACGACAAATGATGGGAGAAACCGATCCTGTTAAAGCCCGTAGCGGCACTATCAGGGGCGATTTCGGCATTGATATTGGTTATAACTTAGTACATGGCTCCGACTCACTGGAAAATGCCTCAACGGAAATAGAATTATTCTTTCAAACAGAGGAAATTTTAGACTATGACCGAGAACTAGATACGTGGCTCTATTGAATTCTAACTACAGGAATTGCCTTGTCCCACAATTTGTCCAGCTGATAATATTCGCGCTCTAATGGGGCAAATATATGAACAATAACCGAACCAAAATCACCAAGCATCCAACCAGAGTCAGGAGTCCCTTCATTATGATGGGGTAAGACGCCTTTAATTTTTAATACCTCGTTAATACCCTGCCAGATAGCTTCTATATGCCGCTTAGTATCGCCAGTGCAAATAACAAAGAAATCTGCGAAAGAGCATAAAGCTCTAACGTCCAGCATAGAGATATCTCTTGCTTGCTTCTCAGAAGCAAGTTCAGTAGCCAGGTGTGCTATCTTTTCCGCTTCCAGAAAGGCTGTGTCCTCCTTCAACATTATACCATTTATGCCAACATTTGACCAAGACAATCTTGCCGTGTATATTTTCTATATAATGAACCCGCTGCTTGAACGGTTCTGTAACACTATGTACTGGCAAATCTCACAGTTAAATTTTTCAGTCTGCAATATATTTGCTATAATTGAAACGAGAATAAAGATATGCAAGTAAAATGGTGGCGTAGCGGATTTTTCTACCTGCTCCTTCTAGCAGTGATAGTTGCGCTTGTGATCGTAATCACGCCCCGTGAGAGTCCTACGCCAGTAACCTTGGCTGATTTTGTCAATGAAGCTAAACCACAAAAACTCGACACCATTGGATATTGGCAAGAGGGTGAGAAGCTCATTGGCTTGGAAGCTAAGGAGGTTATATGCTGGACTCCATATACGAAATCTCCCGATGAACTGAATAAACTTTTCGACGATGAAGGCGTAAATTTCAATACAGGAAAGGAACTCAAGTCTAATTTCGATGGTGCTGCACTGAATATCACTGGTAAGCTTGATGATGAGCATAAGGTCACTCAAGCAGTATTCATTGATCTAGCCAAACAGGGACAAATAGACACGATTGAACAAAATGGTGATACACTCGAGGGTAAAGCTGGCGAAACCGCCACAATTACGACGGCATTCATCGGTAGTACTGATGAACTTCGAAATTACCTCGAAAACTCAGGTGTAATTCTCGGAGTATCAGGAATAAAAGTAGATGTGAAAGCTGGTGGTGTCGATTGGGGTACTATAGCGCTAACAGTCATTCTACCCATTGTCCTACTTGGGGCATTATTTTACTTTCTATTCTTTCGTGCTGCTCGCGGTGCAGGCACACAAGCTTTTAATTTCAGTAAAAGTCGGGCTCGATTAAGTCTAGACAAGAAGCCCGATGTAACTTTCGCCGATGT
>JBFEMR010000035.1:0-7363 GCA_041551495.1 Dehalococcoidia bacterium | reverse complement strand
GACCCAATTTTATCATTTTTCAGCAAGACCAAAGAAGAAGGATTTTTTTCCCCTGCTCGGCCGTACTGCAGCCAGTCTATCATCCCGCCATCTGTTGCAGCGCCAGTTTAATTTTTTCTTCCAAGCTTAATCCCTCAGAATCTGGAAGCTTAGAAATAGCTTTGGTAGCTTCGGTTAGAGAGTAACCCAAGCCAGTTAAAGCAGCTATTACGTCGGCGCTTTCCGGTGCTAAAGGTAAAGCCGTCTCTGTCCACTCCTTTTCTAATTTACCCTTGAGTTCAACTATCAGGCGGCCGGCCATTTTTTTACCGATTCCGGGTGCCTTGCTGATAAGGTCGATATCGCCACTGGCTATAGCCATGACAACTTGTTCGGGATTCAAAGCCGAGAGCAAGGTCAAAGCCACTTTAGAGCCAACTCCGGAGACGGAAATAAGGTTTCGAAACAAGGCTAGTTCCTCGTTTGAAGCAAAACCATAAAGAGAAATATTATCCTCTCTCACGTGTAGATGGGTATAGAGTGAGACCTTGCCTTTAACAGTCCCCAATTGGCTCAAAGTTGAGCCTGAGACATATACTCGGAAACCTATCCCGCCGACATTAATGATAATGTAGTCGTTACCGCGATATTCCAGTATTCCCTCTATCGTAGCTATCATTTCTTCGTATTTTTAGTGACCCATTGGTTAAGGCGCCTCTGCTGAATGTGGCACATGGCTACAGCCAGTGCATCGGCAGCATCGCTAGGTTGAGGCAGCTCCGAGAGTCTGAGCTGGATTCGCACCATTTCTTGAACTTGTTGCTTGTCGCTCTGGCCATAGTTGGTTATCTGCTGCTTTACATTAGCTGGTGAGTAATAGAAGACGGGCAATCCCTGGTTGACCGCTGCCAGTATAGCTATAGCTTGTGCCTTGCCAATAGCAAACGCTGACTTTACGTTGTGGCCGATAAAGGGTTCTTCAATGGCTACTTCGCTCGGTTTATGCTTAGCGATAATTTGGCTTAATTCATCGTAGAGAGCGCGTAGTCTTTCCTCCATAGGGAGCCGTGATGGGAGATTTATTACTCCGCAATCTACCATATGCATTTCTTCCTCGCCATCTACTACACCGTAGCCTAAATTTATAGTGCCAGGGTCAACACCTAGAATGCACATGTCAGGTTCAACTGCGCAGTTTCTCTAAAGTAGTCTCGGAAAAATCGATATTGGAGAAAACGTGCTGTACATCGTCTAATCCTTCCAGCTCATCGAGGAAATTCAGGGCCTGGACTGCTTTATTTTCCTCCAGCAACACTGTAGTTTGGGGCATTAGCGAAAGCTCCGCCGAAATCACATGCCCGTTCTCTTCAACAACCTTTCTTACTTTTTCTAAATCCTCTGGCTTCGTATAAACTTCTACATAATCCTTTTCGGTCTTAACATCTTCAGCCCCGGCATCGATAGCTCTTAGCGCTATTTCTTCGGCACCTGAGGCATTGCTCTCTATAGTAATCACCCCTCTACTCTCAAAGAGCCAGGAGACACAACCACTCTCACCAAGACTACACCCGTGACGGGTGAAGAGACGGCGCACCTCCTGAACGGTGCGATTACGGTTATCGGTCAAGGCTTCCACCAAAACTGCTATCCCGCTTGGCCCGTAGCCTTCGAGCTTCATCTCGATTAGGGCAGCTTCCCCGGCTTCACCGCTACCCCGTTTTATGGCTCTCTCGATATTATCCGAAGGCATGTTATTATCACGGGCTTTCTGCACTACTAAACGTAACTGGAAATTACTTTCTAAATTAGCTCCACCTTGTCGCACTGCAACTATGATTTCTCGAGCAAGCTTGGTAAATAACTGCCCGCGCTTGGCATCAGTCACTCCCTTCTGCCGCTTAATCTGTGACCACTTAGAATGTCCTGACATTGCTATCCTTTATATCATTTTATCACTGCAACTCCTAAAAGGGAAAGCAGCTATATTTAAATGATACTGTAATATTTTAATAGGTAAAATATAGTCTAGGGAGTAACTGGAAGCAATAGTCTCCTTTGGCACATCCCGGACCCCCATACATCCACCTTGTCGGCAAGATTACTTTCCCGTATTTAGCCCTTCCGTATAAGGTTTCCTTATTATGCCCTTCTCGGTAATGATGGCGCTTATATACTGGTTGGGAGTGATGTCAAAGGCAGGATTGGCTGCTCTTACGCCCTCGGGAGCAATAGGTAATCCCTGGATATGGGTTACTTCCCCCGGGCTGCGCTCTTCAATGGGGATTTGGTAGCCGCTGGTCAGAGAGAGGTCAATGGTGGTGGTCGGGGCGGCGACATAGAATGGGATGCCGTGGGCATTGGCAAGTACCGCCAGGGTGTAGGTGCCAATCTTGTTGGCAGTATAGCCATTGGCGGCAATCCTGTCGGCGCCCACAATGACGCAGTCTATCTTCCTCTGCTGCATAAAGTAACCAGCCATAGAGTCGGTAATTAACGTTACCGGAATGCCCTCTTGCATTAGTTCCCAGGTAGTGAGTCTGGCTCCCTGTAGAAGGGGACGAGTTTCCGTGGCAAATACGGTCACTTTCTTTCCTTGCTCTTTCGAAGCTTTGATTACACCCAGGGCAGTACCATAGCCAGCGGTGGCTAAAGGACCGGCATTGCAATGCGTGAGTAGTCTGAAACCATCCTCAATTAGGTCGGCTCCCAGCCGGCTGAGCAGTTCAGTTGCGGTCATTTCGTCTTTGTGAATTCGCCTTGCTTCATTGATAAGCGAATTCTTTATTTCGGCGACTCCGTTTCCTCTGGCAGCTTTCTGCATTCTGTTGATAGCCTGAAAAAGGTTGACCGCAGTCGGTCTGGAGGCAGCAAAAGCTTGCATGACCTGATTCAACTGGGCAAGAAATTCATCCTTGTCTATTGTTTCAATGCCTGATGCCCCCAGAGCTATGCCGTAGGCAGCAGTGACCCCGATGGCCGGTGCCCCGCGAACCCTCATTTCCTTAATAGCCAGAACTACATCTTGGTAATTGTCTAGGTCGGCGAAGATTTGCTCGCGTGGAAGCTTGCTCTGGTCTAGTATCCTTATCTTGCCATCGATCCATTCTATTGCCCTTGCTACCATTGCTGTTAGTATAATCTAAAGAATGGGAACAAAGGAAGTTTTTAAATTACACCGCAAGATGAGAATAAAAGAATGCCAGACGAGTATGATCGTATTAGATTTTCTCAGGTAGTTAAAATCATAAACATTAACAGAGCCAGAATTTGATAACCCGAAAAAATAATGGTATCCTTATTCACTTCATCCAACTGGGGAGGCAAACATGGCCAAGATTTATTTCATAGATGTTACTAATCGCGATGGCGTTCAAACCGCCAACCTCGGTTTATCCAAGCTGGAAAAGACCATGATAAATATGTATCTAAATGAAATGGGTGTCTTCCAGTCCGAATTTGGTTTCCCCACGACTAAACACGAATCGCTTTACCTTCAAGCAAACCTGGAATTAGCTGAGAGGGGCATCCTACAACCCATCCGACTAGGTGGGTGGATAAGGGCAGTTGTCGCCGATGTGGAAAAGGCTTTCAATCTTATCCCCTACATTAAACACCTCAATATATCTATTTCAACATCGGACCAAATGCTTCAAGGCAAATTCGGAGGTACAAAGAACCGTAACGATATCATATTCATGATGGTCGATGCCGTAGAAGCAGCACGCGACCATGGAGCTGAAAGCATAGGTGTAAATGCCGAGGATGCCTCAAGAACAGAAATAGATTTTCTGGTTAAGTTTGGCTTGGCAGCCAGGGAACACGGAGCTGACCGGCTGAGGTATTGTGACACGCTGGGATATGACAATGCATTTACTATTTACGAGAGCAGTAAGACACTGGCAGAAAATATTGGAATACCTATTGAGCTACACTGCCACGGCGACCTGGGAATGGCTGTAGCAAATTCACTTGCCGGGGCTAAAGGAGCTATAGACGGTGGACAGGATGCTTACATCAACACCACCCTGAATGGTATTGGAGAAAGAGCCGGTAACGCTGATTTAATAGCCACGACTCTAGCTATCACCAAATCCAAGGAATTTGCTAAAAAATATAAACTGGGAAATCCCATAGACCTGACAAAGGCTTGGAAAGTAAGCAAATTTGCCAGCTATGCTTTTAGGGTTCCCATCCCTATTAATCAGCCTGGCGTCGGTGCCAATGCATTCGCCCACAGCTCTGGTATTCATGCTGATGGCGTATTGAAAGACCCGGAGAACTACGAGCTATATAGCTTCGATGAACTGGGTAGAGGAGAACCGGATCTTGTAGAGACCGGCAGAGAGATATGTTCAGGGCAATATAGCGGGATAAAAGGCTTCAGTCATATAATGGGGCAGATGGAGGTGTCGTTTGAAGATGATAAACAAGCTGAAGAGATTCTGGAATTAGCAAGGTATGCCAATGTGGAAGCACAAAAACCACTTGTGGAAGATGAACTGCTCTTTATTGCCAAATATCCCAAAATTGCCAAGAAACTGTTAACAATGAGACCACTGGAAAAACCCGTCCTTGACATGATTGCCCCTACCGCTTGATAATATTGTTAATTGCGGGAGTAGCTCAGTGGTAGAGCATCTGCTTCCCAAGCAGAGGGTCGCGGGTTCGAGTCCCGTTTCCCGCTTACTTCCCTACCACTTAATAACCAGCGGACCGACCACTCATTTCACACTCGCCATTTCGTCACTTTGGCAGCTATTTCTGTCGTTAGAATTCTCTCCTCGATACTGAGATAAAAATAATCGCCAGTATTCCCAGAAGGACTGTAGGAAGTATACATATAGCCCCCGCTAAGGACAGGCCAAAACTCTTCCGGTTCAGTGCCGATATGCCACCAGCTATGCCTATTGCGCCCAGGACCAGAATGACTATTCCCGCAACAATGAATATAGCCGGAAAGAAATCTATCCCAATCTCACCCCATGGAACCCACGGGATATGAAGAGACCAGAACGTTCCCCGTATAATAATGTGTATTGCTATACCCGTCACTATCCCTCCTCCAATTACCTCCAATACTCCCCCTAATATGCTTAAAACTCCGCCTGCGGTAAGTAACGCGCTCCTGCTATTCCCATTAGATTCCATTTCCTTTCCTCCTTATTTGATATTACACTCTGACGGTGCCACATTCTCTCTTTCCCAGGGCGATAAAAATAATCGCCAGTATTCCTAAAAGACCTGATAAAAGGGCAGAAATAGCCCCGGCCAATGACATGCCAACGCTCTTCTTTCTTATGGTAAAGATGCCACCTACTATGGCTAGTATACCGAGAAGCCCGATGCATCCTACCATAATCAAAGTAGGGCCAACCTCAATCGCCTCCCTCCAAACGTCCGGAAGGAACGGTAGAAACATCATTTTGAATACCGAAAATCTAAGATAGCCGGGTAATAAAACAATGACCGCCAGTGAAACTCCACTGATTACCTGAGATGTCCCTGCCATTATGCTTAAGACCCCGCCGGCGTAAAGTAGCCCACTCCTGTCGCTACCGTTAGCTGCCACTTTATTTCCTCCTCGCACCGAATTCTCTCTTTCCCAGGGCGACAAAAATAACGGCCAGTATTCCCAAAATGACTGATGGAAGGGCACCGACAGCCCCGGCCATAGAAAGACCAAACCATTTCCTTCTTATGGCTGACACACCACCTACTATAGCTACAATACCCAGAACACCAGTACACATTAGAAATAACGCGGGTCCGGGGCTCACAAAAACACCGGACATAAAAGCCTCCCACCAGGCGTCCGGCAGAAATGGCATAAATAACATTCTAAATAATAAGCGTTGTGAGTATATGAAAAACGCGTAATCAGGGAAGAAAGCAAAAACCGCTATGAACGATCCGCTAATTATCTGAGATATCCCCGCTATTATGCTTAAGACACCACCAGCGCTAAGTAATGCCCCCCTGTTATCACCGTTAGATACCATCTAACTCTTCCTTACTCCTCATTTCATGGTAATCTTTAACAGCCTCAAAATCAAGCTCACTTTTATCTTTCGATATACCTCCCAATCACTCTTCTACAATGTGCCAAAACGGGATATAAGTCAACATATATAATTTAACTACTAATAATTTATAGTATATAACTTATTTATATAAATAATACGTCAGGTATAGGGGCGTGCCGAACTAGATAGACTACCGCCTCTTCCCGATTTGCGGCAAAATGCTCTCAGAGGCGCTTTTAAGACCCCGGAAAGCCTATTAATCGACCAAACCTACTCTATTACTGTGCATATCAGCTCCAGCTCCTATCTCACTCCAAACTGGCACCACAGCTACAGACTCATCTACGGCCCGGGCCATCAGCACCTGCAACCGCTCAGCTTCGATCTTCTAACATTTTCTCCAAAATCTTTAACATCTTAATTTGCCTTGACATTTCAACCCCCTTGTCATACTATAAAAAAGTGTGAACCTTGTGTACGTCAATAGTCAATCCGCAATTTAGTAGCTTGTTGGGCAAGACGTCGTGGGGTCGAATCCAATCACTCACTGTGTTTATAACTAGATTATAAAATGAGGATTAAGCTAAATAACGAACAATTATCGGGGTTAGCTCATCAACTTCCTTTCGAAGTGATAGTAGAAGACCCTCGAGATGTTAAGGGTTTATTGGAGATATTAGGTCACAATATGCCCTGGGACGAAATGGGGCTTAATAAATTTGGCGACCCCCTCAGGAAGCCAAATAGGGTAACCTTCTCTGTGGAGGCAGTTGATGGGGGATTTATTTGCGACATTCACCCCGCTTTTGCCATATATATTTCCAATATCTTGACAATAGAAAAATAGGCTGCGCATAATTTCACCAAGTCATGGGCCGTTAGCTCAGTTGGTAGAGCACCGGACTTTTAATCAGGGTGTCACAGGTTCGAATCCTGTACGGCCTACTAAGTTTACCTAACAAGTACGGTTACAGCACACCCCTGCTCAGATTGATAAGCCCATTCAAAGCACGTTGACCAGGGGGTTATAGCATTTCTGATGAATGGTTATTAATTAAGAGAGGCTGCCGAAGCTATGGAAGTCTTAATCGTCACCATCCTTGCGTAAAGCATAGACTATTGTACAGCTACCTTTTGCTTTTGATAGATATGATCTTTCATGTCTTCGCTAGCTCAGTTGAATAATCTTAATTATTGATCGCTACGTCTCAGAATACTGACTGCTCTTATAATCAATCCCAAAGTTATTCCAAGAATAAGGCCAATCCCACAACCAATTAAAATCACTTGCCAATATCCCTCAACTAAAGCGATTACAAGTCCCACTACAACTCCTATCCCAATACCATAGTAGATTGCTT
>JBFEMR010000034.1:0-7575 GCA_041551495.1 Dehalococcoidia bacterium | reverse complement strand
TATATAATCGTTATCAATAACATCAGGAAAAGCCCGGGTAAAAATCAGAAATATCTTAATTCAACTTTTGTTCTGAATAAATTCGTGGATTTTACCAGGGAGGAATATATCTACGATAAGATCATGCTGCCCGGTATCGAAAAAACCTACTGCCGTTCAGGCCTCGATGACAGACTTGTCATAGATACCAAGATGGGCAAATTCGGCTTCACTACGTGTTATGATTATTGTTTTTCTCAACTGCTACAAGAATATTCTCGAATCGACAATGTCGACGCCGTCATTGAGGTGGCATGCTGGAGAGGAACCGGCACAAGAGCCTACAAGGATGTGAATATATTCACCGATATGTACTACGGTTATCTTTGGGACACGCTGATGGCATCTCGGTCAGCAACCAACCAGTTCTGGACCATTGCCTGTAATGCCGTCGGCAAACATGAAATCAGTGGCGAAGTATTCTGGGGCGGTTCGGGAATATGGGCGCCATCAGGCATAAACATCGTTAAAGCCTCGAATTACAATGAAGAATTACTAATTATACGGAATGTTGATATCAAAGGCGAGAGAAAGAAAGAACAAGACGATGTTAATTATGGTATAGATTTCGGTGAGGTCTACCGTCATCTTGAAGACAAACGGACCTTCACCAGATTATAGCGCGTGAACATATGGAATTTATTAAGAAGCGACAGGTACTTTTTAAAGTTGTGAAGGCAACCCCTTGTAAGTGATAATTATACGACTGCCAGGTATTCACCAATATCATTAAAGCTTGTCATTGCAGCCTGCAACTATACAAAATAAGCAAACTTTGCATTAGTATTCTGAGCTTTTCCATCACTATGTTATTAACTATGTGGTATCATTTTGATTGCTTAAGGAATTAAACGTGATAGAACTACCCGAAGCCGCCGTCCTGGCCAGACAGATTAATGAGACTGCTGTCGGCAAGAGAATCAGGAATGTTATTGCTGCCCACACCCCACATAAGCTGGCCTGGTACTTCGGCGACCCGCAAGAATATAAAAGCCTGCTAACCGGGAAGTTAATCAGTGAAGCCGCAAGCTATGGTGGGCAGGTCGAAATAACGGCTGACAAGACTAAACTGCTGTTCAGTGACGGCGTGAATTTACGCTATTGCAGTAGGGGTGACAAGCGGCCGGACAAGCACCAGCTACTACTCGAGTTCGATGACGCTTCGTATATGGTCGGCTGGGTGCAGATGTACGGCGGTCTATCGGCTTTTCCGGAAGGAGAGAACGATAATAAATACTACCTCGTAGCCAAGGAGAAACCTTCACCGTTATCCGATGATTTCGATGAAGCGTATTTCAAGTTTTTGTTTGACGCAAGTACCGCAAAATTATCGCTAAAGGCGTTCCTGGCGACGGAGCAAAGGATACCCGGGCTCGGCAACGGGGTTTTGCAGGACGTTCTGTTCAACGCGAAAATGCACCCGAAGAAAAAGGCGGGTACTCTTTCCGCTGCTGATCAACAGGTCCTGTTCGATTCTATTAAGAACACTCTTTTGGAAATGATAGCAAAGGGCGGCCGGGATACCGAGTATGACCTTTTTGGTAAACCGGGGGAGTACAAGACCAAGCTAAGCAAGAATACTGTCGGGCAGCCCTGCCCTACATGCGGTACGTTAATCGAGAAAGAGGCGTATCTGGGTGGGAGCATTTACTATTGTGACACTTGTCAGAGGATTTAAGTCTGGCAAAACGGTATCATAGTGAAGTACGGAAACGAAAGCTCGTTTGGTTAAATCTAGCGTAATAATTTGTCATAAAGGGAGTCGCAGAAATGCATGAGGGAAGGGCTTGCGAAGCAAGTGTTTGATCGAAGTCTCTTTGCCTTTGACTGCTATTCGGAGTAGGTATGCAAGTCCACTATAAGATAGAAAGTGGGCTAGTCATACTGGTAAAGTAGTGAATGTTTGAATAAGAGAATTGGTATCAATTTGGTGTAGAGATTATTACCACCTGTTTATGATTTCATAGCAAAAATATGCGCTATTATTGTGACCATACCAACAAAGTACGGAGTAATTGTCCGATAATCTAGCGTTTTGTGACTTGTTAACTCTATAGTGAATCTTGGATCCCACACCAATCTCTTGCCTATCCTACTTCCATAAAGTATATTGACAAATCACTCGTCAGAATCTACAGCCCAGTGTTACCGAGGTGATTAACCAGCACAAGGTATTGATTGGGTAGTGGCACAAGAGGTACAATCAGATACGTCCTCAAAGTTCTCTGAAGTATCGACCGCCAACACCTAGGGTTAGAATACGAGCAATATTAACTTAAGAAGTGGTATCCTTTATGGGGGCACATTGGTTACCACTCCATTTGTTCTTATGCCCAACGCTTACTCGTCGTCATACATCACGTTCGTATTTAATATCCTTTTCAAAATCATCTTTGGATAAAACAACGAGAATTATTGATAATATTCCCAGTGGGAAATTTGGGATCAATGTACATATCGAACCGGTGAGTGCCCATCTCCAATTTTTTCTCCGTAATGCGCGGATACCACCGAATATAGATAGGATTCCAATTATCAGCAGTATACTAGATATCAAAAATAAAATTCCCGAAGCAATGTCCACACCAAAACCAAATCCATCTAATTCAATAATAGGAATAGAAATGGCTATACTGAAGATAAAGAGCAAGATAAACCCGATTAGTGCCAAGATCCCTGAGGTCATATTAATTACCCCGGCAATTGTTGGTATCGGATATTTAGTCATTTGTGAATACCCCCTTGCCACTAGGTTTAAATACCTATAGATTCCATTTCCTTAACCCCAGTTGTTCATTGTGTCTACTTTCCATTCGATGTACGTCTATTTCGCTACTACCAAAGCCATTGAGCCAACTGGCAATCCTGCCAGAGAAAGTGACTAGTAAACTGATGCACCTTGCGAATCCATTATTAGCACCATAAGACTTTGCTTTAGTTTCTGTCTGAAACGTTTTTCCTGTATCGGACAAGACAAAAGCCGTTTCACTGGTTGCTGACGGTGTTGATTCCGATGCGACCATTTCCAAATTCTTTTCTTGCCGACCAATTTTCCGCCTACCATCATGTACAATCGTTGTATTATTCATTTTTCGTACCTCCCGCTATCATAATTCCGCTAATAAAATATCCTTTGATTAACAACCTAATAACATGCTAAATGTATTGGACAATTTTGTCATCGCTCTTATTGTTGATTATTGACTAGTAAGTGAGAGTGAATTCTGATGTGGTTTATCCAACTTTAAGTCCTACTCCTCCTGCGACTGTATATTTCTTAAGGAGAAGAAGCCTAATACTCGAGTAGTAGATAAGAATCAATCCATTGGGGGATGAAACCAAGCGATGAATCTAGTAATATTCAAGCTATGAATTTTATTAGATTATTGTGGGCTAGGATAAACCGTCATCCATTGTTGACCGACGCCATCTTGACATTTGCACTTGTTAGCCTTGCCATTCTGAGCCTTTTTTCGAGCTGGGAGCCAGGACAGAAGGTTATATTCCCAATGGCGGTGTTTCTCACCATATTGCTCATTATTCCCCTGATATTGAGACGCTACTTTCCCTTAGCAGTCCTCATATTTATGATGGTTGTGGAAATTTATTATCGTTTCCTATTAATTCCTGAACCCAGGTATACAGCTTACGCTTTGTTGTTTGCAGTGGCTAGTGCTGCAGCCTTTGGTAGTAAGCAATGGAGAACATGGGTTATTGGCACCGTTATATTAATCGAGATGATTGCTATTATGGTTCTGGCAATTGTGTACCCGGAGTCTGTCTGGTCGCGGGATACATCCCTAGCTCAAGCTCTCACCTTCTTATTGAATCTATTTTTATTCGGGACTGCCTGGTGGGTTGGAGAATTATTCAGGTCACGCCGTGAAAGGGAGGCAGATCTCAAAGAACGAACTGAACAATTAAAGGTTGAGCGTGAAGAAAATGCGCGGCGAGCAGTTCTTGATGAACGTGTTCGTATTGCACGAGAATTACACGATGTGGTTGCCCACCATGTAAGTGTGATGGGTATACAGGCAGGTGCTGCTCGAAAGGTGCTAAGTAAACAGCCGGATAAAGCTAATGAAGCATTATCTACAATAGAGGCGTCCAGTAGACAGGCAATTGGTGAACTTCACAGGTTATTGGGATTTTTACGACCAAATAACCAGATTGAAGGAGTATCACCCCAACCTAGTCTTAAATATTTAGACACATTAGTTAATGAATTACGTAATTCGGGACTTCCCGTGGAGATTAGAATCATCGGCAAGGAGCAAACAATCCCGGAAAGTGTTGATGTCTCGGCATATAGGATTATTCAGGAAGCACTGACGAATATCCTTAAACACGCTGGTCCTGCCAGCGCAACTGTTACACTTAAATATCTGCCTGACATGCTAGAATTAGATATACGTGACAATGGAAAGGGTAGAATAGCAAACAGTGAGAAGAAACCTGGTGGTAGGGGAATAATTGGAATGAAAGAAAGAGCCAGTCTGCACGGTGGAAAATTGGAGACAGGAAACATACCTGACGGTGGTTTCTTTGTCAGAGCAAAGCTGCCGCTTGATAGAGGGAGAGTATGAAAATTAAGGTGCTTCTCGTAGACGATCAAGTGATGGTAAGAAAAGGATTCCGTTTATTACTTGAAGCAGAGGAGGATATGCATATTATAGGCGAGGCCGAGAACGGTGCCGATGCCATTTCTCAAATTAGTCGGACAAATCCAGACGTGGTACTGATGGATATCCAGATGCCAGTAATGGATGGCTTAGAGGCAACCCGGCAGATAGTCGATAGGAAACCTGAAATATCCCCAAGGGTGTTGATACTAACAACTTTCGAGAAAGACGAATATATTTTTGAAGCATTAAGATCAGGAGCAAGTGGATTTTTATTGAAAAACGCACCACCGGAGGATTTAATAGATGCAATAAGGGTAGTAGCTAGTGGGGATGCATTACTAGCTCCCTCGGTAACCCGACGTATTATTTCCGAATTTGCAAAGATATCGTTTCCTGAAAAGCATAAGGGCAAATTGGAGAAACTTACTGGGCGGGAAATTGAAGTATTGCAATTACTGGCAAAAGGAAACACAAATGCAGAAATTGCAGATGCCTTGTTCATTAGTGAACCAACGGTCAAAACACATATATCGAATATTTTTACGAAACTAGGGTTACGCGATCGCGTACAGGCGGTCGTCTTCGCTTATGAGAGTGGTTTGGTTCAGCCCGGAATGTCTTGATTTTACGTATACACAATATATCGTTTCATTTGGTCACAATTCGTCATAAAACGATTCCGCGAAATACACGGGAAAAAGTCGCGTAGACTAGCTTCTCGTCGTATTTTCGGGTATCATATGCATTTACTAACACCGATAGAAAGGTAAATGCAGATGGATAAGATAGAGTCGCTGTTAAAGGAATTAACTGAGTCCGATGGAGTAGCCGGATATGAGGCTGATACGAGAAAGGTAATCAAGAGGCATTTCGAACCACTGGGAGAGATACTTGAAGACAAACTTGGCAGTCTAATTTGTAAGAAAAAGAGCAAAGCGCAGGAGCCTAAGGTAATTCTGGTCGGCCATATGGACGAGATTGGTTTCATGGTCAAACTTATTACCAAGGAAGGATTTTTAAGATTCACGCCTCTGGGAGGCTGGTGGAATCAGGTCTTGCTCGGGCACAGGGTGCGTATCAAGACCAATAAGGGTAGCATACTCGGAGTAATAGGTGCTAAGCCGCCTCATCTCCTTTCCGAGGAGGAGCGCAAGAAGATCGTTGAGAAGAAGGATATGTATGTCGATATCGGGGCGACATCACAAGAAGAGGTCGACGATGCCGGTGTTCGCGTGGGGGACCCTATTATACCAGTTAGTGAATTCGCGGTTTTACCCGATACAAAAACCTATATGGCCAAGGCCTTTGATGATCGGGTCGGCTGTGCTCTGGCTATCACTGTACTACAGAAATTGATGAAAAAAGAGCATCCCAACGCTGTTTACGGCGTAGCCACGGTACAGGAGGAAGTTGGTGCGAGAGGGGCAATCACCAGCGCCGAGGTCATCAATCCCGATGTAGCTATAATTCTCGAGACAGACATCGCTGGTGATGTACCAGGTATCAAACCGGAAGAATCAGCTATAAAACTTGGAGGCGGCCCAACACTCTTGGCCTATGATGCCCGCATGATACCCAATCTGAAACTTCGTGACATGGTAATTGATACTGCCAAGAAACTCAATATTCCACTTCAGATGTCAGCCATTGAAGGAGGAGCGACGGACGGCGGGCCAATACATTTGCATAGAGTGGGTGTACCCACCGTGGTTCTGGGTGTACCGACACGGCATATTCATAGCCACAATACAATTATTCGTCGCGATGATTTTAACCATACGGCTGCACTAGTAACGGCTCTCGTACAGAGTTTGGATAAAAAGACAGTCGCCGCGCTGACTTCGTCTGCTGCAAGCTAGTGAGGATATAATAATATAGTGGGCTGTCGGCCTATATCCACTGGCATTGAGTAGTCCTCTGAGACGTCCTCAAGCTATCCTGAACTTCAGTGGGTTCGTGCATTCGGAGTCGGTCGAATTTATAATTCCATAATTCAAATTGGAGGGAACATGAAATCGCTGGTAGCCTATTATTCTTTAACAGGTAACACGAAGCTGGTAGCCCAGGTAATCGCCGAAGCACTGAATGCAACAGCGGTAGAGATTACGGAGACGAAACCCAGAAAAATAAAACCCCTCGTCTACTTGATTGGCGGCTTCCAAGCTACAATGAACAGGGGGAGTAAGATAAATCCCATCAATGTCGATTTAAAGCAATATGAAAGGATATTCATTGGCTCTCCGATCTGGAACTCGAGGCCAGTGCCGGCTATCAATTCGTTTATATACCAGACGGACTTCGAGGGTCTGGATATTATTCCATTCTTCACAATGGGTGGCGACAATGCCGACAAAGCTCTGGAGAATATAACGGCTAAGATAGAGAAAAGCCGGGGCAAGGTGGTCGGCTCTTTCGCCATAAAATCATACAGAGTCTCCCACGAGCAAATAATAGTCAGGGCTAAGACGGCGACAGAAAAGTATTCAAGCTAGCCCGATTCAGTCAACGATGCCACTTCCTTCCGACTCCGCTTTCAGCTTTCTACTTGCGGTACATTTTGTATAGCTAAAATGAATCCTCGAGGATTTCGCAAAATTAAAAAGGGTTGTATTATAGATGTAAATGCGACCAACAGCTAAGAGAAAGCTTTTAATCGGGGCAGGAACGTTATCTATTGGACTGGGGATTATCGGTATTTTTGTCCCAATTCTACCTACAACCCCATTTCTGTTACTTGCCGCTGCCTGTTATATGCGAAGTTCGGAAAGGTTTTATCGGTGGCTCATAAGCAACAGAATATTTGGAGCCTACGTCAAGAACTATATTGAAGGTAGAGGAATGCCTGCAAGGATAAAAGTGCTTACTATCCTTTTACTCTGGCTAACAATCGGATTAACGGTAACCTTCGGGG
>JBFEMR010000033.1:0-7630 GCA_041551495.1 Dehalococcoidia bacterium | reverse complement strand
ATAGTATCCCTGGAAGTACTTTTATATCCTTGCAAACAATGTTGGCGTCAAAGTTATAGCTGGGATCACCAGAAAATTGAGAGGTGCCGCTGTCGACAAACACCGGCGTCATATTACCGCCACTCTACTGTGGGCATTGATCTGTATGCCGTTACTCTAGCCGTTCCCATAATTACTGATTTAGCTTCTTTAAGCAAATCCTGTGTTCTCCTTGAATCCACCCATGTCTTCCAGTTGTCAATAGTTTCCCATGTGCTTATCATTATAACGACGGATAAATCCTCCTCGCTGATGAGGTTTTCAGCACCAACAAAGCCCGGATACTGCATGGCATGCGACCTGAGCTTCATCAATATGGGCTCAACATCTTTATAGCTCAACACCTTATATCCAATAATGCCTTTTATCATCACCGCCTCCTTTCATTCCCTGTCTCCGGTTTCCTTTACTTTTACGCTCCGGTCTTTTGTGTCGGATTTTACTTACTATGTCGAACTTTAGTCTAATTATCCCTCACATAATTGTCAACGCGTGTCACACAAGTCGAATGAGTTCGTTGCTTTTTTGGATATCTGGCCCCTAATCCATCTTTCGAAAAAGAAAGCGCAATCGACTAAAGACTAATACACATTAAACCAGTTCACGCAATGCGCCTATCGATCACATCAGACTACACATCATTAGTATTGGTTAATAACCTGAATGATCTCGGACTTCCGTTTAGATAGCCGTTCTTCCGAAATAAAATAGCAAGATGACTATTATTAGTAAAAACCAGTACATTGCAGGGACAGGACCCCACCATGTTTTGTGCCACCAGATTTTTCCTTTACGGAAGTTTCTAATCCCATAATGTGGATTTAAAACAAACCACAGAAAGTCTTCTAGAAAAACCATGCCTACATAAAAGCCAAGAATCAGACTTTCTAACTGCCAACTCCACTGAACAAAAAACAACGGTAGATGAACCATGGCAATCAGGAACAGCGTCATAAAAAAGTGGTATCCGGTTATCGGGCGTCCACCTGCTAATTTGACAAGCCACCCCTTCTCTATGCGCCAGGCAGGCAATTTCGCTGCCCAGCCATCCTTACCCTCGATTTGTATTTCCCACAGGGCAAGCAGAAAGGCCATAAAAACCATGAAAGCTAATAATCCTACAATCATTCTACATCTCGTTTAAACGCAGCTGACCATAACCCTGCAAAGAAATGACGTGCGTTCATACCAAGAATGCGGTTATCATAGCCACCCTCTTGGATAACAAGCGTAGGCAGATTCAATAAACCGAGTGTCCGCCCGCAGGTTTCGAAATCTTCGGCTTCTAGGTTCCATGTACCAGTGGGATCACTTTTGGCTGTATCTAAGCCAAGGGCAATAACCAGAAAATCAGGCCGAAATCTTACCACCCGCTTCACAGCACTTTCAAGAGCTCTATGGTATCGCTCACCATCAATATTCTCTGGCAACGGTATATTCATATTGTAGTTTTTCCCTGAACCGAGGCCCTTTTCATCTTTGAAACCACTGAAGTAAGGAAATGCAAAGTGGGGGTTGCCATGAATAGAGATTGTCAGGATATCTGAACGTTCGTAGAATATATTCTGCTGGCCGTTACCATGATGGTAGTCTATATCCACCATAGCTACTTTGCCGTTCTTGCTGAGATGTTGGGCAGCTATCGCAGCCGAATTGAAATAGCAGAACCCTCCAAATGCTCGGTGTTCAGCATGGTGGCCCGGCGGGCGTATAAGAGCGTATGCCACGCGACCACCATCAAGAATCTTCTCAGCCGCAGTTAGGGCGCAGTCCACAGCCCTTTTTGCTGCCGGGTAGACATTTCTATTAAGAGGAGTAAAGGTATCAATGCAGTAATAGCCGGCGCGGATGGGCAATTCCGTGGGAGGTCTGGCGACATTTCGAAGCGGAAAAACGTAAGGATATACAGATTCATCGGGTTCCAGTCGGGCGCATACCTTCCTAAGGTAGTTGACGAATTTGGAGTCGTGGACGGATTTGATATATTTTTCTGAAAAGCGATGTGGGACGAACCTTTGGAACAAACCGGTGCTCTCTATCTCGGCCAAAATGGAGTTTATTCTCACTGGGGCTTCAACATATCCCTGTTCCTGGACGTGATGGATAGCATGCTTATCATTCACTAATAGTGCGATGCGCTGGTCGGCGGGTATATATCTTGCGGCGGGAACAGCGGGCTTCTTCGAATATCTAGGTTTTCTAAGCTGTACCGTGTCGTCCTGGAATGAGTCGACTACCATGTCGGTATATTCTGGTGGGCACAGGTCTCCATATTTCCGCTCTAAAATCGCTCTTACGATTTCACGCGCGATGTCACGTTCCAGCTGTATATCTTGTCCCAGGTTATCGAAAAGAAGATAGGGAGGGTTATCCTCGCCTGGTTTAAGTGGTGTCTCATAGGCTGTATTGACAACAGGCAGTGCACCGTGTCTCTCGAAGAAGCGCAAGCGTTTTGCATTCTGTTTCCTTATCGCAGGATCACGAGATAGTCTGGGTTCATCTGGAAGACACTCAAAGAATAGACCGATGGTATTTAGATTAAGCGCCTCTGTCCTTACGCGCTCATAGAGAGCACTTCCTATACCACCGCCTGTTCTGCGCATGGCGGTAGAAAGGAAATCCATATAGCAGAACTTCAAGATAGGTTCGTGGAATAATAGAGCGAATCCGCTAATACGTCTTGCGGACCCTTCAGCTATAAAAAGAATAGCCCGGAAACGGTATTTCAAGGGATTACGCAACTGTTTGGGTAATTTTGCTATTTCACGTTTGGATAAATCTGGAAACTGTTCATGCAGAATCTTCTGCACCTCGGCTATTGCCTCCTTATTTGTCGGCGTAACGTCGTCATAAACTCGGCGTATGCGAAACATGACTTGCTTCTCTACCTTACAATTATTTTAAACAGGTCAAACACATGAGATCCATTGCGGATAAGTTTCTCTTTCAGCTCACCAATGCCACTCACCTGGATAATATTGTAAACATAGCTGTGCTAAGGAGCAGTATGGGCCGATGCTTTGCACTTAAATAAGGGTTACAGCAGCTATAGTCCAGCGAGATCTCATTGCTCTCTATTATCTCTTCTCGAACTACTCCCTTCACTTTGATTTCACTTCAACCGCTTTTGCAGGATCAGCTTATCATCTCCGGGTGCATAGAAGTCAGGGATACGGGCTACTATCTCGTAGCCGTGGCGGAGATGAAAATGCCTCGTTTTCTCATATGCTGGCGTGGATGATGTCTCAATAATGGCTAGTCTTCCCTTAGACCTCACAATCTCCTTTTCCGCGGACTCCATGAGGGCACTGCCTATCCCTAGGTCTTGCTTTTCTCGCGCGACAGCCTCCCAATAGAGATCCCATGTCCCTTCAGTCAACGGCGTAGGCCCATAGCAGATATAACCTGCGACAGTTGAGTCAACCTCAGCAACGAGAATATGATAGCCGGAGTTGACTGAGTCATTAAGGTAGCTGTCAATCACTTCCACAGCTACCGTCACCTCAGAGGGCTTGAATTCTGGTATATTGTGCAGTATTCCCGTTATGCTGCGTTTGTCTTTGTGAGTCATAGTCCGAATATATACTTTCATTGTCTTCCCCGTATAGAGCCAATTGTACGATTTTCTGAATGAATTGAATATACGTCATCCCAGCAGCATTTGCCTGGCGTACTGCGCCGGATCCAGGGGAAATATCCGGATTGGGATTCACCTCGATAACGTTTACCTGTCCCTCACGATCCATCCGCATATCTACTCTGGCATAGCCCTGGCCACCGATAATTCGGAAAGCTGCTATCGTTGTATCTGTAATACGTTCTCGCTCTTCAACCGTCACTTGAGCCGGACAGATTGTCTCTGTGCCTTCAAAGTAAAAGCTATTAGGCTCCCACTTCGCAGCAAAGGTAAGAATCCTGGGCATCCCGGGAGGCAGGATATAAGTAATTTCGGACACAGGAAGAACGCGGCATTCATAGTTGCCCAGAATTGTGGCATTAAACTCCCGCCCATCGATGAATTCCTCGACTATAGCACCACCACTATACCGACTGCTCACCAGTCCGATTTGCCTCATTAAAGACGCAGAGTTATTAACCACACTTTCCGGTGACAGGCCGTGACTGGCATCCTCGCAGCGAGGCTTAACGATACAGGGATAGTTCAGGCGGAACCAATTTAATGTGTCAGGATTTAGTAATTGAAAGTCTGGTGTTCTGATTCCAGCAGCTTTTAAAAGCACCTTCATTTTAGCTTTATCCAGGCCTAGCCTCAATGCTGACGCCGGACAGCCAGTATGGGGTATGCCCATCTCTGATAGAATCTTTGGTAGTATCGCTTCAGTTTCAGGGGAACCACAGAATCCTTCGAAAAGGTTAAAAACCAGATCCGCATTGATATTTCTCAGCTTTTTTTTAGCCCGCTCAAGTGGTGGTACTAGAGGAACCTGGGTGACCTCAAAGCTAAGCTCCAGCAAAGCTCTATGCACCGACTCCACTGCCTCGAGCACACCAAACACTGCCTTCCCTTCATTGGCTGCGTCATAGTGTGAATAATGTGGTTTATTGTAGACGATAGCTACACTCGTACGCATTGTCCATATCTCTCACGCGCAGCATTGAGCACAGCGTTAATCAGACTTTGATGACTCCATCCCATCTTCTCTGCCATAATGACCAGGTCGCTGTGAGTACCCAGTCCAGGCAAAGGATTTATTTCCAGGAAATATGGCAGTCCTTCCTTGCTGATCCTGAAGTCCACCCGGGCAAAGTCGCGGCACCCCAGCGCCTTGAATGCCCTGAGGCTTGAAACTTGCAGACAGTCTAATACCTTTTCCTCAAGACCGGCTGGGCACTCATATTCAACTAGATCCAGGTAATTGCGCTTTACATCAAGGTTATAGATGAAATATTTACTCCTTCGTCTCGGGAGTATACGCATCATGCCCAGAACTTTGGGCGGTGAGTTGCCTATGATTCCTACAGTAACCTCATCACCCAAGATAACCTCCTCCACCATTGCCGGCTGCTGGTATTTATCCAGTAGGCTCTTTATAACTTCAATCGCTTCTCTGGCATCTTTCACTATTGATGTATGACGAATTCCCTTACTTGACCCTTCATACGCCGGCTTTACGATAGCTGGGAAAGGAAGATCGCAAATCTCTATCTGATCAAGCTCTTGTCTATCATTGATTACACGCCAGTTCGGGGTGCTCACTCCTACCGATGAGACTAACTTTTTAGTCAAAGGTTTGTCTAGGCATATAGCAAGACACTGTGGGTCTGAACCGGAATAGGGTATATCCAGCATCTCGAGGATTGAAGGAATCTGGGCTTCCCGGCTGCGGTGAATACCTCGTCCTTCAGCTATGTTGAAGACGAAGTCCACCTTTTCATGAAGAATCTTGCTCAAAAAATCCCTTCCGCCGCCAAGCATGGTTACCGTGTGGCCCTCAGTCGCAAGATTTGCGGCTATCAATTCCACTGTCTCTGACGAGTCATATTCCTCAAAGGCATCATCGCAGCCAGCCTGGTGCACTACTATCTTTTCCTTAAGGTCGTAGGACAAACCTATCCGCATTTGGGACTCCTTCTGACCCTAACCGGTACCCGGCATTCTTGAGGCAGGTTCATAGTCGCACTAGCGGTTGGACAGAGCACGTCATCAGGTAATTCATGGCGTGCAGGTTTTGTAGGGTTTCGATAATGGAAAACCCGTCCCTCATAATTGCGCAGCACTAGCTCGCCTTCAGTCTGCGACAGCATATAGCCAGGTTGAATAGGGATCTTGCCACCGCCTTGAGGCAGGTCTATTACGAATGTCGGAATAGCCAGCCCTGATGTATGTCCGCGCATTCCCTCAATTATCTTTATGCCGACACCTACAGGTGTACGCAGGTGCTCAGTTCCCTGTACCTCGTCACACTGGAAGAGATAGTAAGGACGAACCTTTATTTTAAGAAGTCCGTGGCACAGTTGTGTCTGATTTTCAACGCTGTCATTAATGCCCCGTAGTAGAACAGACTGGTTGTTTACCGGAATACCACTCCGCAGCAGACTGTCACATGCGGCAGCAGCCTCTGGAGTTATCTCCCGAACGTGGTTGAAATGTGTATTCAACCATATGGGCCCGTACTTAGCAAGCATACTACACAATTCTTTGTCTATACGCTGGGGCAGCACCACCGGGAACCTAGTGCCGATACGTATAATTTCAACGTGTTTTATTGCTCTTATTCGGCCTATGATGTGCTCTAGGTGGTTCGTAGAAAGTGTAAGGGGATCACCACCGGAGATAATGACATCCCGGATAGCCTTGTGCTGTCTTATATAGTTCAGCATGGCTTCAATTTCAACAGGTGACCGCACCCAGCCACCATTTTGCCACTCTCTCTTACGTGTGCAATGCCGGCAAAGCATTGGGCAAATGTCAGTAAGTACTAGAAGTACACGGTCCGGGTAGCGGTGAACTAACCCAGGGACCATTGTGTCCTCTCTCTCACCCAGCGGGTCTTCTACACCCAACGACCCCATAGTCATTTCCAGAGCCGAAGGTATCGCCTGCTTGCTTATCGGGTCATCCCGGTCATCGGGGTCGATCAGTGATAAGTAATACGGAGTTATCGACAAGGGATATCGCATAGTTACTAACCTGAGTTGCGCCTGCTCTTCAATTGACAGAGTAATGAATTGAATCAGTTGCTCAACACTGGTGATTCTGTTGCGGAACTGCCACTTCCAGTCATTCCACACATCATTTGGGATATTTCCAAAAAATCTGTGTCTGTTCGTGTCCGATTTACCTGGAGGTTCTTCCTCCAATTCATCAGATATGTTGAGTTTACCGGGAGGTTCTTCGTCGAGTTCCTTGTTGCTAGAAATATCGAAGTGGCATTCCTCTGTCTCATGCCCGATTTGACTTTTTAATTTTGCCGATGGTGTTTTCACTATAATTTTTCTCCTACTATAAATAGACTATACTCGATTTAACTGATCATAGTTAAATGTTTCGCTTCACATTACTATTCTTCTTGCCCTCTCTTTATTTGCTAATTTTTTAAGATATACATGAATCTCTTGACATGAATTCTTTGCCATGTTACAATCTATATAAATTTTATTTCTTGACTTAATTGTACATCCTTTGTTAAAATTGTCAAGAGATTTTGGACTTTAACAGAAAATTATTTTGAAATTTTTTTTCAGCTCTGTTGCTTCAATTATGAAAAGGAGGTGCAACAATGCCGGGATGGAAGTTCGTTACCAATCATGCTCTGGTTCTTTGTCAAATTGCCCAGCAACCACAAATTACCATGAGGGAGATCTCTCATATGGTAGGCATTACCGAGAAGGCAACACATAGAATAATCACAGATCTGGAAAGTAATGGCTACGTCACCAAGATAAGAGAAGGCAGGCGTCTGAGGTATAGAATCAATCCCAATTTGTCCCTCCGCGATGAGATGCTGCTAGACAAAGCTGTCGGTGACCTTCTGGAGGTACTTGGTTGGAAAAGACGGAGCAAGCAAACACAGAGGAGAGAACCCGTCATTTTAAGCGAGAAATCACAGTGATACTATAATACTTTGGT
>JBFEMR010000032.1:0-7728 GCA_041551495.1 Dehalococcoidia bacterium | reverse complement strand
TGGAGTATGCCAATCTGATTAAGAAAGCTAAGAGGCCGCTCCTTGTAGTGGGCCCTCTATTACTGGGGTCTACGGACGATGGTAAAGTTCTTATGGAGTATGCCCTGGATATTGCTAAAGCACGCAATATTCCCGTATGTGCGACAGCCCATACTAGAGGGAAGCTCGTGGAGTTAGGAGTACAACCAGACTCTAATTACGATGCCGTCGAGATAGTAAACGCGCTTAAAGACCCTGACTGGCAGGGGGTTAAGAAGGAAGGAAACCACGACCTTGTGATATTCTTCGGTATAAGGTCGGATCTCGGTACCCAGAGTCTTTCTACACTCAAGCACTTTGCACCACATTTGAAGACTATGACGCTGTGCTTGCATTACTTCCCTCACGCCAACTACTCACTCCCCAACTTCAAGAAGGATACCCAGTGGCTGGAATTCTTGGAAAGCTTAATTACCAATCTAAAAAAAGGAGACTAAAGAAAAATGGAAGGCGAATTTCATGTAGATATAGGACCTCAGTATGAAGGTGAGGTGATAAGAAAAGAGGGCCTCTTTATCGAGTTCGGTGGCCCGAAAGTAGCGCACAAGTTTGAATTAGCAACCGTTAAAAGTCTCGATGAAATAGAGAATGAGAAAGTGGAAGTTATTGGCCCGGACATAGGTGATTTAGCACCTTACGATGAAGAGAAAGGCGGTGGTAGTTATCCTATCGCAGTTCTGGTAGATGTTGCTGGAGGTGAACTGGACAAGGACGCTGAGGCAATCATAGAGAGAAGGATTCATATGTTCACCAATATGATTGAGGGCTGGTATCACATGAACCAGAGGCAAGATGTATGGATGAGGATGAACAAGGAGGCTCATGGCAAGGGTTTTACTTCCCTGCGGGAGTTAGCAGAAATCTATATCCTGCTTTATACATCAGAGATGCCAATCATTGAGAGTATCCAAGTAACAATTATAACCGATGAAAAGAAGATAGAAGAACTTCTCCCCCATGCTCTTGAGGTTTATGCCGCCAGGGATGAACGAGCAAGGGCTATAAAAGATGAGGATGTAGATACTTTCTACGGTTGTACCTTGTGCCAGAGCTTCGCTCCTACCCATATTTCCATCATAGCCCCCAACAGGATTGCCAATTGTGGCGCCATCAATTGGTTTGATGGCAGAGCTGCTGCCAAGATTGACCCCGAAGGACCGATCTTTGCCATACCAAAAGGTGAGCTCCTAGATGCGGTAAAGGGTGAATATTCAGGGGTGAATGCAATTGAAGCTGAAAAATCCCTGGGAAACTACGACAGAGTCTATCTATACAGTGCATTTGAGCACCCTCATACATCCTGTGGATGCTTCGAGGCAATCGTGTATTACATTCCTGAAACGGACGCCTTTGGTGTAGTTCACAGAGAGTACAAGGGCGAAACTGTAGTTGGAGAAACATTTTCCCACATGGCCGGCGAAACTTCTGGCGGAAAACAAATAGAAGGAAGATTGGGCACCGGCCTTGAGCAGCTAAGATCTCCCAAATTCATCCAGGCAGACGGCGGTCTGGCCAGGATAGTGTGGATGCCCAAGGAGTTAAAGGAAAGGTTTAAAGATGCCCTGGAGGCGAAAGGGCTATACGATAAAGTAGCAACTGAGGAAGACGTTAAAAACGTGGATGAGCTTCTAGAGTTCTTGGAAAAAACAGGGCATCCTTGGCTGAAAGGGGAAGTCGAGCTTCCAACATAAATACAGGAAAGAATTGAAAGGCGAAACTTATGATCCTATCTCAGTTTTAATTGAGGAGGTTTACTATGCCAATTGCAGGTTCTGAGATTGTAAAGATGCTTCCCGGGAAAAGACCATGTAAGGACTGTGGTTTCCCTACTTGTTTTGCATTTGCCATGAAGCTGGCATCAGGTGGAACTACTGTAGACAAATGTCCTTACCTTTCCCAAGAAACGAAGGACAAGTTGTTGGATCTTCTGGCACCGCCTATAAAGCTTGTCACTATAGGTACCGGAGAGAACGCCCTTAAAGTCGGGAACGAAGAAGTGACATATCGACACGAGAAGACTTTTGTCCATTCGCCAGGTATTGCCCTTCTTATATCGGACAAGGAAGACAAAGCTAAAATCGAGGAGAAAATAAAGAAACTAAAAGAATTGCAATTCCCCTGGGTTGGCGTGAACCTAAAGGCAGACCTCTTAGCACTTCACTTTGAATCGGGGGACAAAAACAAGTTTCTGGATCTGGTAAAGAAAGTCTATGATTCAACTGACCTGGGCATGGTCCTAATCTCAGAGAATACGGACGCATTGTTTGCTGCACGGGATATTTGTGCAGATAGACATCCACTTGTTTACCCGATAACGAAGGAAAATATTGACAAAGCCATTCCAAAGATCAAAGAGAGTCCCACTCCTGTTGGACTTCACGGTCATAGTGTTGAAGAACTTATTCCTCTAACCACAAAGCTGAAAGATGCCGGGATCGAGGAACTGGTTTTAGACCCGGGTTCCAAAAATCTACCGGAGGCTGTAAGAGACCAGACTTTCATAAGGAAGGCTGCGTTAAAGCAAGGTTTCAAGCCTCTGGGTTATCCCACTGTTGCTTTTCCTTGTTTCATGGTCAGGGATGGACTCAAGGAAACGCTGGTGGGCTCTGCATTCATAAACAAATGGGCCAGCATCATTGTCTTTTCCGATTTCAACCAGCATTCCCTGTTGCCTATTCTGGTGCAACGGCTTAACATCTATACCGATCCCCGTTTTCCTATGGCGGTAGAGGAGAAGTATTACGAAGTAGGGGAACCGAATGAATTCTCCCCCGTTCTTGTTACTTCGAACTGGGCTTTGACTTACTTCCTTGTCTCATCGGCTGTTGAGGCTACCAAGGTTCCCGCCTATGTTTGTGTTAAGGATGCAGAAGGACTTGGTGTCCTTACTGCCTGGGCAGCAGGTAAGTTTGGCGGCGATTCCGTCGGAACATTTATCAAGAAATGTGGCATTGAGGATAAGGTAAAACATAGAAAACTGATTATCCCGGGAAAAGTATCCAGGATCAAAGGCGAACTTGAAGACGCTCTAGACCTTAAGTGGGAAATAATAATTGGGCCCCGGGAAACGACTGGAATAGCAGCTTTCTTGCCTGGATTTGCTAAGCAGCTTAAAGAATGATTACAGAGGAGCAAGCTAGCCAAGCGGTGGACGAGATTTTAAGCTCGCATAAAAAAGAGAAGAAAAACTTAATTCCACTGTTACAGCAAGTTCAGGCAAGCCTGGGGTATCTCCCCAAGGAAGGGATGCAGAAAATTGCTGGCTTCTTAGAGATGCCAGAAGTCGAGGTTTGGGGAGTTGCTACTTTCTATAATCAGTTTCGTTTTGCCCCGTTAGGGAAACACCACACTGTGGCTTGTATGGGGACTGCCTGTCACTTAGCGGGGGGTAAACTTATTTTGGATGCATTGGAACGCGAGTTAGACATCAAAGTAGGCCAGACTACCGATGACGGTAATTTTAGCCTGGAAAGGGTAGCTTGTATCGGGTGCTGTATGCTGGCTCCCGTGATAGTAATGGGTGATAAAATCTATCCCAAGATGACACCTTTTAAGGTAGAAGAAGCTTTAGTACCTTATAAGCAAGAACAACAAAGCGAAAAGGGTTGAGACAGCATACCTAATCTATTTTTTCTGTCTACACCTTATGTTGAACATGACTTACGAAGAAATTAGTAATAAAGCGCAGACTGAATGGGAAGCTCTGCAGAAGAGCAATCATGTCCTTATAGGCACAGCTACTTGTGGTCGAGCGGCCGGAGCCCTTGATGTAGTTGATGCTTTTAGTAAGGAACTAGCACGGCACAGCCTGGAAGTCCCTGTCGTCCAGGTCGGGTGTACGGGTCTATGTTATGCTGATCCCTTTGTTACCATATCCAAGCCTGACTCTCTTCGCGTTGCGTATGCCAATATAACCACAGAGAACATACGCAGACTTGTGGAAGGTTATGTTGTTGGCGATGATCCTTGCCTTGAGCTTGCTTTAGGCACTGTTGAGGGTGGTGACGGAGAAACAATTGCTATTCCCGAGCTCCCCAGGTTTGATCGTGAGCTTCGCCTTATAATGCGCCACTGTGGTTACATTGATCCTGAAAACATAAATCACTACATTGCGAATGGCGGTTACAGCGGATTGGATAGGGCGTTGAGAATAACACCTCAGGAGATAATTGAAGAACTGAAAAAATCTGGGTTACGAGGTCGAGGAGGGGCTGGATTTTCTACATATAAGAAGTGGGACTTATGCCGCAAGGATAGAAACACACCGAAATATGTCATATGTAATGCTGATGAGGGAGACCCCGGGGCTTTTATGGACCGCGTTGTATTAGAAAGCGACCCGCATCAAGTTATCGAGGGCATGATTATTGCCGGCTATACAATAGGCGCGGAGCAAGGGTATATCTACGTCCGCGCTGAATATCCTTTAGCTATTGAGCGTATCCAGACTGCCTTAAAGCAAGCGGAAGAATTGGGTCTTCTAGGAGACAATATCTTGGGCGGTGATTTTGGGTTTCACATCGATATAGCAGCCGGAGCCGGCGCGTTTATCTCTGGTGAGGAAACGGCACTGATAGCAGCTGTTGAAGGAAGAATGAGCACGCCTAGACCAAGGCCACCTTATCCTGCCGAGATTGGATTATGGAATAAACCTAGTTTGTTAAATAATGTAAAGACCTTTGCTTACGTTCCTTTGGTAATTGAACGAGGCGGAGATTGGTTTGCCTTAATAGGGACTGAAGCGAGCAAAGGCACGGCGGTGTTTACCCTAGCAGGCAAAGTAGCCAATTCGGGATTAGCCGAAGTGCCTATGGGAACAACACTTCGTGAGCTCATTTATGATATCGGCGGCGGAATTAACAAAGATAGACAGTTCAAAGCTGTACAGATAGGAGGGCCCTCAGGCGGTTGTCTCCCTGAGTCCTTACTTGACGTCCCCATCGATTATGATTCCCTTAGAGAGGCCGGCTCGATGATGGGTTCAGGGGGAATGATTGTCATGGATGATGATAATTGCATGGTGGATGCAGCGAGGTTTTTTCTTGATTTCTCAACCAAGGAATCTTGTGGGCTGTGTACCATGTGTCGGTTGGGGACATTTCAGATGCTAAATATTTTGGAGGACATCACTGCTGGTCGAGGAAAGATAGAGGATATCGACGTTCTTCTATTGCTGGCTGAGGATGTTAAGATGGGTTCTCTTTGCGGTTTGGGGAAAACGGCTCCAAATCCTGTTATCACAACATTACGCTATTTCCGAGATGAATACGAGGCTCATATTTTGGAGAAGCGCTGCCCCGCTCGAGTGTGTCCCGAACTAACCGTATATTATATCCTTCCAGATAAATGTGATAGAGCCTGCGAACACTGTGTTTTAACCTGTCCCACGGAAGCAATTAAGGGTGGTAAAGGGGAAGTTAAAATTATAGACCAGGAGAAGTGCTCTAAATGTGGTACTTGCCTGGAAGTCTGCCCACCAGAGTATAATGCAGTGGTTAAGATATCGCCTATTAGCTTGTTACCTTCTTCAAATTTGTCAGAAAAGAGAGCAAAGAAATGACTAAAACGATTGCTATCGCAGGGAAAGGAGGTACCGGTAAGACCAGTGTTGCCGCTCTACTTATCAAACTCCTTTCGCAAAAAGGATTGGTACTGGCTGTAGATGCTGACCCCAGTACCAATCTTAACCAGGCACTGGGCTTGTCCCTAGAGGATGATGAGACTGTGGGCAGAATACGGGAAAAGATGACTGAGGATGTCTCCAAGGGTCGCTTTAACCCTACTATTGGCAAGCAGGAATACCTGTTTAACCAGATAATGGAATCCTTGGTCGAATCCAAAGGCTTTGATCTTCTAGCTATGGGACGTCCGGAAGGACCTGGATGCTATTGTGCCTCTAACGAGTTTCTACGTGTCTCCCTAGATAAGCTAGTTAAAGATTATAAATATCAGTATATTGTGATGGATTGTGAAGCAGGTATGGAGCATATTAGTCGCCAAACTACTAGAGATGTGGATGTTTTACTTATTATGTCTGACCCTACTATGAGAGGCATCACCACAGCAGCGCGAATGAAGAACCTCATTGGGGAACTAAGATCAAAGATAGGTAATATCGGTCTGATAGTTAATCGAGTCAAAGGAGAGTTATCACCAGAGATAAAAAAGGCAATCGATGAATCCAACCTTCAGGTTATTGCTCTAATTTCAGAAGACCACAATTTGGAGGCTTTGGAACTGAAGGGAAGACCTATAATTGAACTACTGGATGAATCTCCCCTTCAATTAAAGGTCAAGGAAATAATTGAATGCTTGGGTCTATGATTGGAAAAAATCCTCCTGATTGGAGGATTTGCGAAAACAAGTCGAAAGGCAGGTAAAGGCTTATGGATACAAAAGAATACCCCGCGATATGGTTACAAACAGCTGGATGTACGGGCTGCTCAGTGTCTCTCCTCAATGTTATAAATCCCTCTATCAAAAACCTTTTAGTTGACGAAGTACTTCCGGGCAGTCACATAAATCTGAGGTTTCATCCTACTGTCATGGCAGGGTCGGGAGACCCGATAATTGAAATTATAATTGATACCTCCAAGAACAAAAAGGGAGGTTATATCTTGATTGTCGAGGGAGCTATACCTACAGCTAAAGGTGGTATACATGGGGTGGTTGGTGAAAAGGATGGAAAACCAATGACTATGAAGTCATGGGTAGAAACATTGGCCAAGGATGCCCTGGTGGTGATTGCCCTCGGCAGCTGTGCTGCTTTTGGAGGAATTCCCGCCGCACACCCGAACCCAACTCAATGTCGCAGCGTCGGAGAAGTTCTTCAAGCCAAGGGCATCAAGACTCCGTTGGTGAACATCCCCGGTTGTGCACCGCATCCTGACTGGTTTGTGGGTACAGTGGCAGCCATCCTACTTTCTGGTCTACCAAAGCCTACAGATCTGGATGAACTTGGACGTCCCAAAGTTTTCTACGGTCAAACAATCCATGAGAACTGCCCGCGACGCGCCTATTATGATGAGAATAAGTTTGCTAAAAAGTTCGGTGACCCCGGCTGTAATTATGAATTAGGATGCAGAGGGCCTATAACCCATGCCGATTGTCCTGTGAGACTTTGGAACAACAAGGTGAACTGGTGTATAGGTTGTGGTGCTACTTGCATCGGCTGTACCGAGCCAGGGTTTTTTGACATATCTCCGCTTTACAAAAAAACTAGCGAAGCTGCTCTGCCAGAGGAGGTTTAAATTAATGGGCAAGATTATAATTGATCCAGTAAGTCGTATTGAAGGACATCTTAAGGTAGAGGCGGTGGTTGAGGGCGGTGAAGTGAAAGAGGCTAAGAGTTCAGGGACACTATTCCGTGGATTAGAGTTGATCATGAGGGGTCGTGACCCCCGTGATGCACAACGCATAGCTCAGCGAATTTGCGGCGTTTGTCCGACAAGTCATTCTACTGCTGCTACTTTGAACCTGGATAGTGCCTTCGGTGTAGCTGACAAGATTCCCGACAACGGAAGAATCATTCGTAATCTAATTTTAGGGGCTGCCCATCTTGCTGACCATATCCTCCATTTCTATCACTTAGTAGCCCTTGATTATGTAGATGTGGCTAAGTTAGCAAAATATGAGGGGAATAATCCGACCCTAAATTCAATAAAGAGCTTCATTTCCCGCGGAGAACTG
>JBFEMR010000031.1:0-8089 GCA_041551495.1 Dehalococcoidia bacterium | reverse complement strand
GTGAGGGAGATGAAATGGCAATTAGAGGATTTAGCTTTTCGCTATCTGAAGCCACGTGTGTACCATCGGATTGCTCATCTAGTAGCGGGCAAGCGAACCGAGCGGGAAGGCTTCATAGATGAGGTTAGTCAGATACTTTGTCAGGAGTTAGATAAGGTCGGTATTAAAGCCAAGGTTTATGGCCGGCCAAAACATATTTACAGCATATATCAAAAGATGGGCAAGTATGATGCGCAGGGTAAGAATTTTGGCGATATCCATGACCTTTTTGCCTTAC
The DNA here is from genome assembly GCA_041551495.1 of Dehalococcoidia bacterium. Classification (GTDB taxonomy): domain Bacteria; phylum Chloroflexota; class Dehalococcoidia; order GIF9; family AB-539-J10; genus RBG-13-51-36. The sequence continues at coordinate 7,812 of JBFEMR010000031.1, read as the reverse complement.
GTGTGTTGGTGGACTCGGTTTCAGATTGTTATAAGGCATTAGGCGTACTTCATAATCTTTGGCGTCCTATTCCTGAAGAGTTCGACGATTTTATTGCTAATCCCAAGGATAATGGCTATCAAGCTTTGCATACTACGGTAATGTGTCAGGATACAAGACCGCTGGAAATACAAATTCGGACCCATGATATGCATAGGGTAAACGAATATGGAGTGGCTGCTCACTGGCTCTATAAAGAAGGCAAGGTAGGTGGGCAGTTTAAGGATGAAATGGCTTGGTTGCGGCAGCTAGGTGATTGGAGAGAAGAGCTTGATAGTGAGGAATTTCTGGAGTCTGTTAAAACCGATGTTCTTGTCGCTCGCGTGTTTGTTTATACTCCTAAAGGGGAGATAAAAGAGTTGCCCAAGGGCGCTACTCCTCTAGATTTCGCCTTTCGCATTCATACGGACCTGGGCTATAGGTGTATTGGAGCCAAAGTGAATGGCAAGCTTGGCCCCTTGAATTATACCCTTAAGAATGGTGACGTGGTGGAGATTATGGCCAGCAAAGTAGATAAGGGCCCGAGTCTGGACTGGCTTAATCCCGAGCTTGGTTATCTTAAGACATCTCCCGCCCGAAGCAAGGTCCGGCAATGGTTTAACAAGCAGGAACGAAGTAAATCTGTTGAATATGGCAAGCAAATTTGGGATAAGGAACTTAAAAGGTTAGGCATCGGTTTGCCCGGTGCAGATGAAGTAGCGCGTCTACTTGACTATGACGACGCAGATGACCTTTTTGCTGCCTTGGGCAGTGGCAGCATCAATTCATCTCAAATAATGCTTAAACTAAGCGGAGAATTGGAATCGACTGGAGAGGGGGTTGAAGTTCTGCCTCGGCGAAAGGCCAGCCCTGTAAGTATTAATGTGTTGGGTGTAGGAGATTTGCTTACTCGTTTGGCGAATTGCTGTCATCCCTTGCCCGGGGATAAAATTATTGGATATATTACTCAAGGCCGGGGTATTACTGTGCACCGAAAGGATTGCCCTAATATTATCCATGAAATAGAGAAAGAAAGATTGGTCAAAGTAGATTGGGGTGATGTGGCACAGGTTTACCCGGTAATGATTCAGGTTGATGCTTGGGATAGAGTTGGCCTTATTCGAGATATTAGTGGTATTATAGCAGGGGAAGGGGTGAACCTTGACGAGGTGAGCATGGGCAACCATAATGATGGTAGTGTCTCATTGTATTTTACCCTGGAAGTCAAAGGTGCCGCCCAGCTAAGTAGAATAATGTCTAGAATTTATTCGGTATGGAACGTAGTAAGTGTAACTAGAAAGGGGGAAATAAGTGTCACCTAGCAAGCAGAGTAACAAAGTAGCAAGGACAGCAGAGAGAAAACGACTGCGGAATCGCTTAGTGAGCAGTAGTGTTAAGACTCATATAGCTAAGGCGAGAAGTTCAATTGATGCCGGGGAAGAATCGGCACAACAGAAAACCACGCTGGCTATGAGTGGTATCGATAAAGCAGTAAGTAAGGGGATTATTCATAGGAATAAAGGTGCCAGACTTAAGTCTCGCTTAATGAAGAAACTAAATAAAAAATAATCCACTGGTAACCCGATGGCTATTAAGTCGCTTTCGCCAAAACAGGAACGAATTATCAGCTTTGTCACCGAATTTTTACAGGATAAGGGTTATCCTCCTACTATTAGAGATATCGCTGCTGGATGTGAGATAAGCTCCACATCGGTGGTGGTTTATAATCTGGACAAATTAGAGCAAGCAGGATATATTCGCCGCCACAGCGACATATCTCGTGGAATTAAATTCTTGTCCCCACGGGAAAATGGAAGGAAACTAGTCTATATTCCCATAGTAGGTGTAATAGCTGCCGGTGAGCCTATCCCCGTGCCTGACACAGGAACTAGTATTCCCGGTGAGGTATTGGAGGTTAGCGAGGAATTAGTTCGGGGCAAGCAAGATATTTATGCCCTTCGGGTAAAAGGGAATTCCATGTTGGATGCTTTGATAGGGGATGGAGACATAGTTTTGATGAACTATGGAAACAGTGCCGGGAATGGCGATATGGTGGCGGTTTGGCTTAAGGAAGAGCAAGAAGTAACACTTAAGAGGTTTTTTTCTGAGCCAAATCGTATCCGCCTGGAGCCAGCAAATAGTCAGATGAAACCTATTTATACTACTCCAGATAATATTGAGATCCAGGGTAAGGTGGTGGCTGTGATACGGCGTATGCCATAGGTGTTAAAAAATGCTGTTCCAATTCCAATCGGTGGGACAAGCCCTGTTCACTCAAGGATTGGTTTCTCCTCAGGGTGGTAATCTCAGCGTCAAACTTGGAGAGCATCTAGTTATTACCCATCGGGGCAGTCTGTTGGGTTCAATTCAAGAGGGGGATTTAGTAGAAACCGGCATAAATAAGAACAACCGTGCTACACCCCGGGCTTCAAAGGAACTGGAAGTTCATCGCTGTATCTATAAAAATACCTCGGCCTTGGCAGTGGTTCATGCTCATCCGCCCTACGCTGTTGCTTTGTCATTCTTGGAACAGGAAATTGTGCCTCCCGATCTAGAAGGGCAGGCTTTATTGTCTAAGGTACCTATCTTAGGTACAGAGATGTCAGTAACGGCTGGAGAACTTGCAGATGAGATAGCCGGGTTGATGGGAGAGCACAGGGTGGTTTTAGTGCGGGGTCACGGAACTTTTGCTGCCAGCCAATTGCTAGAGGAAGCCTATTACTATACCGTTGTCTTCGAACATAGTTGCCGCCTACTCTATCTACTCAAGGCTTTACAAGCGAATCCTGGGACAACTCCCTTTTAAGAAATCCTGTTTGAACCTGTCGAAGTACAGGTTACGTTGTTACCGTTTTAGGGAAAACCAGGAAATACCAATCATGGTATTTAGGATTTCTTCCTAGCATAACTTCAGCGAAGAGTTTTTGTAATTTGGCAGTTATTTTGCCGGGATCACCGGTGCCTATAGGACGATGGTCAATTTCCAATATTGGCGCTATGTTGGCTGCCGTCCCCGTAAAGAAGCATTCTTCAGCCACATAAAGTTCGCTTCTGTCAACTTGTCTTTCGATCGTATCTATGCCCAGCTCATTTTTAGCTAATTTGATGACCGTATCCCTGGTGATGCCCATGAGGATGTTATCGGATGACGGAGGAGTTACAAGTTCCTCCCCCAAAACAAGGAAGATATTCTAACCACTACCCTCACAGACATGTCCATCTTGAGTGAGCAGTATTGCTTCATCAAAGCCACTTTCCTGGGCTTCGGTTTTGGCTAGAGCGCTGTTTACATAAATGCCACAAATCTTACCTCTGGGTGGAATCATGGTATCATCCACACGGCGCCAAGATGAGGTGCAGCAACGGACACCATTGACTATATCAAGGTAAGTAGGGAGTGTGGTCATTACAATTAAGAAATCATCCTCCAGGTTGTGGAGACGGACTCCTAAAGCTTCGGAGCTTTTGTAGGCTAGAGGGCGGATGTATACGTTCTCCCGATAGCCACTTCTTTCCAAAAGTTCCTTCGTTAATTGGCAAACCTCGTCAATAGAATAGGTGAGATTGATTTTTAATATGCGACAGCCGTCAAACATGCGTTTATAATGGTCTTGTAATCTAAAAATGCAGAATCTTTCCTGCGTGCTATCCCAGTTGCCACGGATACCCTCAAAACAAGCTGTGCCATAGTGGAGGGCATGGGTCAGGATGCCGATTTTAGCTTCAGGCAACGGCATAAATTGTTTTTGGAAAAAGGCATAGTCCGGCATGCTTCTCCTTACTATTATAAGTAAAGGTATTCAATTATACTGTGTGTTGTAAGCTCAGGACAAGCCCCACCGCTATTTTAAGTTAGCTCGTAAAATGTAAAATAACAGAGCAAAGGTTTAAGAATTTTATTTTTGATGCTTTGACAACTGAGATTTAATAGTTCTCAGGGGAAATGCCGTCTCCTGTTTTTATCCCCGTTGAGCCATATTTGCTGCGAATTTTATCTATAGCTTTGTCTAGCTGCTCCGGCTTTGCTGTACCGGCATCAAACATAGATAGCTGTTTCCCTTCGCTCACCAGATTTGATATTCGAATACCTATCAATCGTACTGGTTTTTCTCGTTGTGCTAAAGCTTTACTAAGCAACTGCTGAGCCGTGGCAAAAACAGCCTGGGTAACATCGCTAGCTTCTTGGAGGGTGACCTGGCGGTTGATTGTCGTAAAGTCGGCATACCTCAGCTTGATAGCTACACATTTTGTTCTTTTTCTCTGGCTGCGTAAATCTTGGCAAACCTGCTGGCATAGATTGTGAAGGTTGGATTCAAGGAAATTACGGTCAAGGGTATCGCTGGCAAAAGTGATCTCTTGGCTAATGGATTTGGCTTCACCGGGCGCTTCTACCTCCCGATCATCTAGTGCCCTGGCATAGCTATGAATCATTGCTCCGGTTGCTCCGAATTGTCTATTCATCGTATCCGGAGCAAGATTGGCTAATTCTTCTATCGTAGATATACCCATCTCTTTTAAGGACTGCTCCGTTTTCTTGCCCACCCCGGGTAATTTGGCTATGGGGAGTGGATTCAGGAAAGCCTGCTCCTTACCGGGGGCTATTTCCAGCAGTCCGTCAGGTTTACAGAGATCGGAAGCTATCTTTGCCACTACCTTGCACGTAGCGATGCCCACGGAAGCTGTGATCTTGAGTTCCTCAAGTATCCTCTCCTTTATAACTAATGCTAGCTTTCGAGGAGAACCATGAGGTTCTATACATCCGGTCGCGTCAAGATATGCTTCGTCCAGCCCTAAAGGTTCGATGTGGGGAGAAAAATCGCCCAGAATATTCATAAACTTAGTTGAAGTATCTTTATATAGAGAGAAGTGAGACCGTATGAAAATAGCCTGAGGACAAAGGCGGCGTGCCGTGGATGATGGCATACCGGCATGGATGCCGAAATGCCTTGCTTCATAGGAAGCCGAGGCAACTACGCCGCGGCGCTCAGGGTCACCGCCCACTATCACCGGCTTTCCCTTCAGCTTTGGGTTAAGCACCTGCTCTACAGAAACGAAGAAGGCGTCTAAATCAATATGGAAGATACAACGAGACATAATATAGTGCATAAACTAGCACACAGAGCTTACAAAGCCAACTTTCTGGCGTTTTATGGCTCTTTGATTTCTATAGCATGTTTTTGGAATCGCAACGTGGCGATGTTGTACATTTGCCTTTTTTGTTATCCACCATTTCGCCACAAAGGTTAGTCACTCTTTCGATAGTAAACGATAAGATATAATAGGCTACCTACAGCCAGCAATCATAGGTCTACTATTTGGCCGTGCATTTCCTGCAAGTCAATGAGTGCAACTGTTTGACGACCGGTGAGGTAGCCACATACTTCCCCTGGGTTAACCACTAAGGTTACGCCCTCGATAATTTCCGCTTTGTGATTATGTCCGCGGACGACTACGTCATAGCAGCCAGACTCGACTAGCGAATCAACAATTTCCTTATGTATGCCATGGAGCAAAGCAATTTTCTTACCACCCAGTTGCAGTGTAGCGAAATCACCTAGAGGTGTGACTCCAATATCGGCAAATCTCACTGTAGCGAAATCGTGGTCACCTTCATTATTTCCCCAGACGAAGTGTAATTTTGCCTTCAGCTTGGAGAACAGTCGTACTACAAAGGGAGATACTAGGTCTCCAGCATGCAAGACATCGGTTACCTCTTGAGAGTTGAAAAAACTAATCGCTTTATCAACTGCATCAAGCCTATCATGAGTGTCTGACATGGCTCCAATTATCATTTGTTGCCTCCATCAATTGTTTTGATGCTAATCATAGCAATAATAGTAGCTAAACAAAAAGCCACATTTTTATGCATCGTGTCAAGATGTGCGTTGTTCATCAAATGAATCGCTAGTATAATGATTTTCAGACGGATCTTCTAACCCGTCTAAGGAGGTTCCATGTATGTAATTGGGTTGGATGAAGTCCAAAAGACGATTCCTGCAATCGAAGGCGCCATGGGTGTACATAAACAGATCCCTTTGTCGAGAAAAGATGGGGTTCCAGAATTTTCATTTCGCGTATTTACGATTGAACCAGGGGGGCATACCCCATATCACCGGCATAAATTTGAACACATGAACTATGTGATAACTGGCGAAGGAATTTTAGTAGCTGAGGATAGGGAACATGCCTTAAAACAAGGTGATTTTGCACTTGTCTTAGCTGGAGAGAAACATCAGTACAGGAACTCCTCTGATGATCAGGTGTTGATTATCATCTGTGCTGTCCCGAAAGAATACGAATGAGAATTCATATAGAATCGGTGTTGACTATTCTGACTTTTATGTCGTTGGTGTGTTATTAGTGCGTAGTCTGGCACAATTGCCTGGCATACTGGTGTACTCGAGTGGAAACAACAAAAACGGACTGCCACCCATAATCACTTCAGGAGGGTACGTAAGTTCCTTGGTAGCACATCCAAATATTCCTGCATATAGCAACGTTTAAGTTTGTGAACTGTTTCGGGCGGGATGCGATCAAGGGGCACCCCGCTCAGTATTAACTCAGTCTCGGCTTCATCGAAATCCTCTCCGTCTTCCACCCACTTGATAAAAGGTTTGTTCACCGGGCAAGCAAGCTGGCACTTCATACAACCTACAAGGCTATTGTGCCAGGCTGGATCTACCCATTCAGGAAATTCTTCGTTTCTCTCATTAAGAAAGGTAATGCATCTCTCTGCGTGAATCAAAAAGCGGTCCGGAACAATCGCTTTGGTGGGACATTTGTTAAGGCATGCCTTGCACTTATCACATTCTTTCATTACATCTGGTTTGAACCCGTCACTCCTGCCTGCCGGCATATCTGAAAGAAAGGCTCTAAGTCGAACAAAACTACCCAGACCCTCTACGTAAGCAATGTTGTTCTTCCCATATTTTGCCATCCCGCTGCATACTGCCAATAACTTAGACGGTAACGCAGCCATGTAAAGCTGGTAATCCTTAGAACTGAGGGTGTGTTGGAGTATGTTCCTAATTTGGTCATCCGTGTCATAGTAGTAAGTAGGAGGGATTATGACCGGATAGGTTCGCCCGTTCAAATGAAAGGTTACCTTGCGCTGAGGCTGCGGAGCCGCAGTTACTATGATTGAACGAACCTTCGGGTGAAGTGTGGCGACGTCGAATTCAAAACCGGCCAGGTATCTCTCATACAATCCCGCGTCTATTTTACCCTGGCTTACGTTCTCTTCTATTTCATATTTAAGTTGGGAGACATGCTTGCTGGGCACCACCGTGCCACGATAACCTCTTTCCTCTAACTTGGAGCAGATTAATTCTGCTGTTTGATCGGGAGTCATTGGTTAACCTCCTAAATTAACTCATGTCAGATTGTGTACCCTGTCGCAATAAGATGACATTTTGTTACTTTCTACACACTGAATTGAAAACGGTATTTCCTCTCGAAGTTGGAGCAGGCAGCACCCTATTTCTTATTCCTTATAGCTTCCAACTTGGCTTTGGCCTCAGCGACTTGGGTATGAAAGTTATTCAGTTTATCACACGGGTAATCTACACAGTAAGCACAGTTCAATACTTTTCTATCGACACCACATTTTCTTATATCGCACATACTGCAATAGCTAAACTGTACGTCACCGACTGCCAGGCAACCATTGCAATTGATATCTTCAGTCTGGAAGTTATGCTTAAATTGCTTACTCCATTGTTCGGCAACCTTAGCCCTGGCTTTATCATCGTTTTGTTGCGTTGCCTTATACGCCGGGCATTCGGTACAAACGAG
>JBFEMR010000030.1:0-8152 GCA_041551495.1 Dehalococcoidia bacterium | reverse complement strand
GTATATCCTCACGAAGAAACTTTCCCCAAAGCGAAAGGCGACCGTCTGCAATTGATGCGAGCCTGTCGAGCCACTTTCAGTCCATTACTCTCTCTTTACCATGATTCCCGGCAAAAAATTGCCCCGATATTATCCGGTATAACACAGGAAAAACCATTAGTGTCATTGCACAGGAAGCAAAGCAATCTCCCTGACTCTAACGAAGCACATACTTTGTGGGCTATAACCGAACCGGAAATAAAGCACGAATTAAGTCAGCTTCTATTCACTCAGCCTCTTTACATTGCTGATGGCCATCACCGCTATGAGACAGCCTTGACTTACCAAGAAGAAAGAACTAAAGAGCAACCTGCAACTGGCAAGGAAGCCTTCAATTACGTAATGCTGGAGCTAGTCGACTTTTCTGATCTTGGACTCGTGGTTCTACCACTCCACAGGTTAGTACGAGGCATACTACCCTCTACATTAAGAAAGTTGGGAGACCAACTCAAGAACTTCTTTGTCCTTGAGTCTACACCCTTAAAAGATGATAACTATCAGCTACCAACCGGTAGTTGTTTGGGTATCCTGGGTCTACAGTCCGGTTCATTGGTTCTATTGAAGAGGCGTCCGGATATTTCCCTTGAGGCCATGATGTCTGGCACCAGATCCCGAGCTTATCGGGAGTTTGACGTTAGCATTCTTAATCATATTATTTTGGATAAGTTACTGAGCGGAGCGAAAGATCTGGATGTCGCTTACACCGTAAATACAGAAGAAGCTCACCAGAATATAAAAGAAGGGAAATATCAATTAGCTTTCCTGCTAAATCCTCCCCGACCAGAGATGGTCAAAGCCATTGCTGACGCTAAAGACAGAATGCCAGCCAAATCAACTTACTTTTACCCCAAGCTTCCTGCTGGTTTAATCATCAATCCTCTGGATTGACCTAGTTTGCGGATAAGCCTGTTTATAGTTTCGCTGCTTTAGCACTATAAATACCGGGAAGGGCGAGTATCTCCTGGAGGTGTTCCTCACCTAATGGTTCGTCAAGAGCTAAAATCATGAGGGCTTTGCCCCGTGGTTGAAGCCTTGATAAGTGCATGGAACTGATATTAATATCAGCTTTTCCCGTTATATTACCAATGGTACCAACAAGCCCGGGTTGATCAACGTGGTCACAGAATAGGAAATATCCTCCACTGGGCACAATATCCATCCAGAAATCATTAAACTGGACAATGTGTATCTCACTATCCCTAACTGTACCCGATATTGTGGTTGACCCTATATTGGTATTAACCTCCAGTGTGAGCAAGTTGGAATAGTTCTGACAGGTTGCCTCTTTTTCTTCACTGATTTTCAAGCCACGTTGAGCAGCGATAAAGCCAGCGTTGACCAGGTTGACTGTTTCCTCGCTTGCTCGCTGTAAAAGTCCACTGATGAGTGCCATTTTAATAGTGTTGCAATCGTAGTTAGCTACCCCACCGCTATACGTGATGTGTGTTGATTTTATTTGCCCTTCCATTAGTTGACTGGCAAGGTTCCCGATAGTTGTAGCCACCTTCATAAATGGTGCCAGTTCGGGTGCTATATGTGGAGCATTAACAGCGTATTTGCTAAATCGCCCCTGGAGTACGGCGAGTATTTCGTCAGCGATGTCTCTGGCTATGCTGGCCTGTGCTTCAATTGTAGAGGCACCCAGATGAGGGGTAACAATTATCCTTTCTTCTGCAAATAAGGGACTATCTGTTATGGGCTCTTTTTCAAAAACATCGAAGGCAGCGCCAGCTATTCTACCCGTTCTTACTGCTTTAACTATTGCTGCCTCGTCAATCAATCCACCCCGGGCGCAATTGATAATTCGCGCCGTACTCTTCAATTTCTCTAACTCTTTACTGCCTATTAAATTCTTAGTAGTTGCTGTAAGAGGCACATGGAGACTGATAAAATCAGCCTCTCTAAGAAGCTGGTCCAAGGAGAGCAGGTCTACTTTCAGGTTTCCTGCATAGTCCTTAGAAACAAACGGGTCATGGGCAACCACGCGCATCTCAAAGGCCTGGGCTCGTTTGGCTACTTCGGAGCCTACATTACCTAGACCAACAATACCGAGTATCTTATTCCTGAGTTCATTTCCAATCATTTCCTCTCTCTGCCACTTGCCCGATTTAAGGTGGCTATTTGCTTGTGGTACATTGCGTGCCATTGCCAGCATGAGCGCAATAGTATGTTCTGCCGCAGCTACAGTATTACCTGTAGGGGCATTAACTACCACGATGCCTTGCCTGGTTGCGGCATCGACATCTATGTTATCTATGCCAACTCCTGCTCGGCCGATCACCTTAAGTTTCTTCCCCAATTCAATAATCTCCGCTCTCACTTGAGTTTGACTGCGTACAATCAAAGCATCATAATCGCCAATTATCTCCTTGAGCTGTTCGGTGCTCAGCTTGGTTTTAACATCAACGTGAGTACTGGTACGTAAAAACTTTATCCCTTCCTCAGCGATTGAATCAGCGATTAGAATTTTCATCTTTTAACTAAGCCTTCTTTGCTCGGGGAAGCGCTTTGTCTAATGCCTCAAGCACTGACTTAATATCATCTTCGTCCACGGCGCCGAGATGACCTATACGGAATATTTTCCCGGCTAGCTTCCTTTGCCCTCCCGCTACGACTACATTGTGCTCCTCCCGGAGTATCTGAATTAGTTTAGGGATGTCAACATTATCGGTAGCTTTCACCGCAGTTACCGTATTGGAGGCATACTCTTCCTCGGGGAAAAGGGATAATCCCAGCGATTTTACTCCTTCTCTGGCTATCTCAGCAACTCTAGCATGCCTGGCGAATATGTTATTTAGCCCCTCAGTTAGTATTAAATCTAGAGTTGTATCAAGAGCGTAAAAGAGAGAAATTGCCGGTGTCCACGGAGTTTGCCCTTTCTGAAGAAAAGCTTTTGCCTTGGAAAGATCCCAGTAAAAGCGTGGCATTTTAGCTTGAGCATTAGCCTGCCAAGCTTTTTCACTTACGCTAACCATAGCAAGTCCTGGTGGTACCATCCAGCCTTTTTGGGAACCAGTGACAACCACATCACACTGCCAGTTATCGGTAGATAAATCTATGCAGCCCAGGCTTGAGATAGCGTCAACCAGCAGAAGTTTATCGAATTTCTTGACCACGGCGCTTATGTCACGGAGCCGGTTAGTCATCCCCGTGGATGTTTCATTGTGAGTTGCCAGGACTGCCTTAATATCACCATCTGCTTCTAGTGTCTTCTCTACAGTAGCAAGGTCAATTGCCTTCCCCCATTCAAAACGAAGGCGTGTTACCTCAGCTCCATATTCTTCAGCTATATCGGCAAAACGCTCACTGAAGGCTCCGTTGGAGATGGATAGAACCTTATCGCCTGGGGACAGGGTATTAACTATAGCCGCTTCCATTCCACCAGTGCCTGAAGACGTTAATACAAAAACATCGCCTTTGGTCTGGAACACCTGTTTCAGTTTCTCCGTTGTTGAATTAAGAATCTTGGCAAATTCTCCCCCCCGATGGTTTATCATCTGCCGTCTCATGGCTTGAAGAGCCTGTGGCGGACAAGGCGTTGGTCCTGGAACACGTAGCTGCATTATTACCTCCTAATTAGGCCTTATTTTTGTCGGCATCAACGATTTCAGCCAGGTGAAGCTTACCGACCTTAATTCTATCGCCAGGTTCAAGTTCAATGTTCTCGTCTTTAACTACCCGCCTGGTCCCATCCGGTTTGATTATCTGAACAGCCCCCTGAGCAAGTAACCTTTTGGCTTCACTCATGCTATTCGCAAATTTGTTGTTCACAAGCCACTTCGGTATATCCCTACGCCAGATCACCCTGACATCAGCTTTGACGCCAATACTAACTCTCGTCTCCACTTTGTGAAGTTCTCGCTTCTGATATTTCTTTTCGAAGTATTCCTGTTCCTCATTCGCTGCCTTTTTGCTATGAAACTGTTCGACAATTTCATGGGCCAGTCGTTTCTTGAGATTCATGGGGTTCCCTGAGCGAGTCCTCAATTGTTCCCTGAAATCATTAATTTCTTGTTCAGAAACGTCCGTCACCAGCTCAAAATAGTCCACAATAAGAGAATCGGGGATGGACATTACCTTACCGTATACTTCCCGGGGAGGCTCAGTAATGCCTATGTGGTTGTTCAAGCTCTTGCTCATCTTCAGAGTACCGTCAGTACCAACTAAAAGCGGAACAAGAAAAACCTGCTGGGGAGGCTGCCCAGTGCTCTGTTGTAGCTCCCTACCCACTAGACAATTGAATTTTTGATCAATACCGCCGAATTCAACGTCGGCCTTGATAGCTACCGAATCATAGCCCTGAAGCAAGGGATAAAGCATCTCCGTAAGCGATATGGGATTTCCGGAATTGTATCGATTGTTGAAATCCTCTCTAGCTAGAAGTTGGGCTATGGTAAATTTGCTGGTAAGCTTGATCACCTCATCCAAAGTGAATTTAGAAAACCATTCGCTTTGCCATCTCAGCTCAGTTTTATCCTTGTCTACCACCTTAAAGAATTGTTCCATATAAGTTTGAGCATTTTTCTCTATTTCCTTGGGAGAAAGCATAGGTCGGGTAGCCGACTGACCGCTGGGATCGCCGATTCTGGCTGTCCAGTCGCCAACTACAAGAATGACCTTATGGCCCAACTCCTGAAGTTGACGTAACTTTCTCAAGCCTACTACGTGTCCCAAATGTATATCAGGAGCGCTGGGGTCAAAACCCTGCTTCAAGGTGAGCATTCTCCCTGAGTTCAGCAGCCGTATTAGCTCTGCCTCTATTATAACTTCAGCTACCCCCCGTCTTAGGATGGTTTCAAACCCTGTGTCGGTCATTTTGATTCCTCAGCTAAAATTGCTTCTACTTCTCGAATATCTTCTTGGATTTGTGTCTTCAGTTCTTCAGAAGATGGAAAGCGTTTTTCGTCTCTTACTTTCTGCACAAATTCCACTCGTATGTTTTTACCATACAAATTGCCTCTATAGTTTAACAGATGGGTCTCCACCATTTCTTCCCCTCCACCAAAAGTAGGCCGGATGCCTATATTAGTCGCTGAATGAAAATACTTACCCTGTACATGAGCGATAGTCGCGTAGATGCCGTTTCCTGGTAATGCCTGTTGTGGCTTTATATCCAAGTTAGCTGTGGGAAATCCTAGAACTCGACCACGCTTCTCAGAAGTGATGATTTTGCCCTCCAGGTAGAAATAGCGCCCCATCAACTTTGTAACCTTTCTCATATCACCTTCAGCCAATGCTCGGCGAATAAGAGTGCTGCTTACTATTTCTCCATTGATTTTGAAAGGGGGTATAACGTCCACACTGAATCCCATTTCACATCCCAGGGCACAGAGAAGTTTGATATTCCCTTCCTTGCCCTTCCCCAAAGCAAAATCGGGCCCCACCAGGATACCACGCATATTGAGATAGTTCTTAATTAAGGATATAAATTTTCGGGCACTTAGTTGAGCTAATTTTGGCGTGAAAGTTAGAACCGCAATTACACTTACCCCCAACGTCTGAAAAGCCCCCACTCTATCCTCCAGGCTTGTAAGCCAGGGCAGTTGCCTATGCGGATGCAAGACCGATTGTGGATGAGGGCTAAAGGTCACTACTCCGCTAATTAAATTTCTCTCCGCTGCTCGTTCCTGTAATTGCTTCAACAGGTAGCGGTGCCCGGCGTGCACACCATCAAATACACCAATGGTGAGTAGTGTTTCTCCTTGGGGAGTTACACGAGCTAACTCCTGCTCGATTTGCATAGTCTCAGGGTTTGTTCTTTGCGCTTGGAGTAGCGAGCGTTCTATTCCTAGCTTCGGCTATGGGTAGTAATTGGGCCATCAAAAGGCTAAAGTTATCAAATGTGAGTGATTGAGGACCATCGGCAAGTGCCTGGTCAGGATTGGGATGAACTTCTATGAGAAGTCCGTCTGCCCCAGCAGCTACTGCTGCTAATGCTAATGGGAGTACCAGATACCATTTACCGGTGCCGTGACTTGGGTCAGCGATAACTGGTAAATGGCTGACTTTCTCAATAATCGGTATAGCACTAATATCCATGGTATTGCGAGTATAGTTTTCAAAAGTTCTAATACCACGTTCACAAAGAATAACCTGCTCATTGCCCTGATTCAAGATATATTCAGCCGCCAATAACCACTCTTGTATGTTGGATGACAAACCACGTTTGAGCAATATAGGCTTCTGTGTCTTACCAACTGCGTCGAGTAAAATAAAGTTCTGCATATTTCGCGTTCCAATCTGGAGTATATTAGCGTACTTAGCTACTAAATCAACATGCTCCGGTGCCATAACCTCAGTGATTACCGGCATTTGATTCTCCTTGCCTGCCTGTGCTAGCAATGCTAGGCCACCTTCGCCCAGTCCGCGAAACTGATAAGGCGAAGTACGAGGCTTGAAAGCACCACCACGCAGCACGGTAGCTCCGGCTGCTTTAACCGCCCGAGCAGTGGAGAAAATTTGTTCCTCACTTTCTACAGCGCATGGCCCGGCCATTACCACTATACCTTTGTCACCAATAGTAACGCCGTTTAGTTTGACAACAGTATCCTGCGGATGAAACTCCCGACTGGCAAGTTTATAAGGCTTGCTCACAGGTATGACCTGTTCCACCCCAGGGAGCAATTCCAGGGCATCGCGAAGTTCAGGGAAGGGCTTTCCCAGTACGCCGATAACGGTTTGTACAATACCCTGCGATATTTGTGCCTTCAGACCACCGACTTCGATTCTGTCTATAACCCGTTTGATTTCTTCCTGGCTGGAGCCAGTTTTCATTACTACAATCATATTTCGCCTCCAATTGAAAGTGGCGGTTTGTCCTTTAACTTCTTCGCTTCTCCTAGGTAAACATGCGTGATTTCCTCGGCCCCCTTTTCAGTATTTACAAGTATTAGAACTCGCAGGCAGCGGGGCAGATCATTGTGGACGTTCATTTCATGCCCACAGAGCAAAGCTAAGTTGGATGGCCATCCTAGTTCTCGGGTTGCTGAGGCGGGGAACTCAGCATTTAAGTCCGGTGTGGTGGTGAAAAAAATAGCCGCTATATCCTTAAAGTCAATTTTGTTAGCCAGTGCCATTTCCATAAGCAGCTTCCCAGTTGCAGCCAGGATGCTTTCTTTATCATTTACTGAAACCGTGATAGCCCCTCTGATGCCACGGCACTGCAATTTAATATATCTCCTTTTTGGGTCTAAAATAATAACTTATATTAATTATTGTCCTTCGTCACCTTCAAATCAAAAACCGTCAGCCATCTATATTATCACCCCCGTGACACAACGGCACTGAATAGGAAAGCATCAAACCTAAAATATACCTTGTAATCCTCTGTATCGCAATCCGATGTATTATCTATTATGAATGCAAAGAGATTTTTCGTCAATACCCTTGGGGCTCTATAATAGATTTTACGAAGATTTTTTGCAAGGAAGTCATATTTGCAGGAGCCCTGGGGCAAATAATCCGACGCAATAAACTCGGTTTGACAGAGGCCAGGCATGAAATTGAGCGCCTTATCTTTTCCATGGTTAGCAAGTAAAAAATCGCTGTTATACCACACCCGGCTTGATTGATACGCAGGTCTAGGTCTCATTCACACCACTGTTTGTTATTCGCTTGTCTGGCAGCAATATCAGGTGATAATATAGTACATTCCTGATTATTGGTAGTTCCTGTAATATATAGATATGCAGAGAGAGAAATTTGAGGCTCTCGTAGCCAAGGCAATCGATAATTTACCACCGGAGTTTCAACGTAAACTGGAAAATGTTGATATTGTGGTAGAAAACTCACCCACACCCAGACAATTGAGACAGGTTAAACACCGACATTCCGCTCACTTGCTTGGTCTCTACCAGGGTGTGCCACAGACCAGGCGAGGTCGGCGATATGGATTAGTTTTGCCTGATAAGATAAGCATATTTCAAAAACCTATCGAGGAGTATTGCCGTTTTGACCATGAAATCGGGGCAACTATAGAGGAAGTGGTGCGCCATGAAATAGCCCACCATTTTGGCCTTGACGATATGACTCTGCATCAGATTGAGAGCGCGAAACATAGGAGGAAATGAGTTAAGTAACGGATATTCAGATGGCTCGAAATCATATTTACCTC
>JBFEMR010000029.1:0-8250 GCA_041551495.1 Dehalococcoidia bacterium | reverse complement strand
ACTTCCCGGGTTAAGTCCTCTATTATTTTGATTGCTTTCTGGGCCGCTTCTTCGTTTGGAGAACCAACGAGAACCGTGCCATCATTCTTTATATCTATACTTGTTTTGGTTTCCTCTATGATAGACCTGATAACCCTGCCTCCAGGGCCAATGACAGTCCCAATCTTACTCGTATCAATCGTTATTTCATACATCCTGGGAGCATAAGGACTAAGTTCAGAGCGAGTAGAACTAATAGCTAAACTCATTTTCCCCAGTATTTCCAATCTCGCCTCGTGAGCCTGGCTTAAGGCTTCAGCCAGGATGCCATAATTTATCCCCCGTAGCTTGATATCAAGTTGCAGAGCCGTGAGTCCACGGGTTGTGCCAGCAACTTTGAAATCCATGTCCCCGTAGGCATCCTCCATACCTACAATATCT
The DNA here is from genome assembly GCA_041551495.1 of Dehalococcoidia bacterium. Taxonomy (GTDB): domain Bacteria; phylum Chloroflexota; class Dehalococcoidia; order GIF9; family AB-539-J10; genus RBG-13-51-36. The sequence goes on along the minus strand of JBFEMR010000029.1, from coordinate 7,830 downwards.
GTTAGAACAACATAACTTTCATCCTTTCCGGTAAGTAAACCCATGGCTATCCCAGCCACAGGCGCCTTTATAGGCACGCCGGCGTCCATCAAGGATAGGGTCGAAGCACAAGCGCTAGCCATTGATGTGCTCCCGTAAGAACTAAGTACTTCGGAAACCAGACGTATAGTGTAAGGGAAATCATCTTCAGATGGTAATACTGGTGCAATTGCACGTTCCACTAGAGCGCCATGCCCGATTTCTCGCCTCCCGGTTGCTCCTATTCGCTTCACTTCTCCAGTAGAAAAGGGAGGAAAATTATAGTGATGCATAAAGCGTTTAGTTTCCTCCAGACCCAAACCATCTAATAACTGTTCCCGGCTTGTAGACCCCAAAGTAGTAATAGTTAACACCTGTGTTTCCCCTCGGGCAAATAATCCCGAGCCGTGTGTGCGAGGAAGAATGCCTACTTCACAACTAATAGGACGAATTTCCTTAGCTTGGCGGCCGTCTAAATGTCGCTTTGACTGTAATATTTTTTCCCTCACCGCAGCTTTCAGCTGGGTTTCAAAGGCAAAATTGATTTCATCTTCAGAAAAAGAATCAACCAATTTGTTCCTTGTTTCCTCTTTGATAGATGTTAAAGCCTTATCTCGTCGCAGTTTTTCCGGATTTTCTAGGACTTGGCTCAATTTCTCACCAAGTATGGAAGCGATATGAGATGAAAGTTCAGCAGCAAGTTCCTTGGGTTCGATATCTAATTTGGTTTTGCCGTAATTTTGCCTTAGCTCTTCCTGAAGCTCAATGATATCTTGATTAGTCTCGTATCCGAGTTTGATTGCATCTATCAATATTTCTTCGGAAACTTCCCTGGCACTTGCTTCCACCATTACAACGTTTTCTTTATTGCTGGAAACAATCAAATCAAGCAAGCTATCTTCCATCTGGGGCAGGGTGGGATTCACAACTAGAGTATCACCTATGTAACCAATATGAATTGCTGATATCGGCCCATAGAATGGGATACTTGATAATGTTAAGGCTGCTGAAGCGCCGATAAGAGCACAAATATCCGGGTCATTTTCCTGGTCAACAGATAGCACCGTTGCCACAACTTGCACATCATAATGAAACTCCTTGGAAAGAAGAGGGCGCAGGGAGCGATCGATGAGACGACTGGTTATGATTGCTTCCTCCGTGGGCCGTCCTTCACGCCGAATAAAGCTGCCCGGTATCTTGCCCGCGGCATATAGCCTCTCTTCGTAGTCCACTGTTAGCGGGACAAAATCAATTCCCTCCCGGGGTTCAGAACTAACACAGGCAGTAACCAGGACAACTGTGTTGCCATACCGAACAGCAACAGCACCATCGGCTTGCTGGGCGAATTTCGCGACCTGAATACTAAGTGTTCTACCAGCTATGACACGCTCAAAAACATCTGCCATACTATTCCTTCAAACCCAGCTTAGTAATAAGAGAGCGATACCGCTCAGGTGCCGTCCTGTTCAAATAGCCCAAAAACCGCTTCCTCCTTCCTATCACCCCATGGAGAGCGTGCCTGGTGTGCCGATCCTGAGGATACAACTTAAGATGCTCCGTCAACCGATTTATTCTCTCGGTGAGCAAGGCTACCTGAATATCGACAGACCCGCTATCATTTTCCTTAACCCTAAACTGGTTTATAATTTCCTGTTTTTTTTCTTTTTCCACTGTTACAGACTCCTAATTTAGCAATGTCGTATATCATAACACGATAAAAAAATATTGTGAAATTGACCAAAAGAGGTGAATGTTTTATAATTAGCCGTTAAAGCCAACTTTTATGCACGAAAGTTGCGGCGTTTTTGGGGTTTATGCCTCAAACATAAATGTAGCTCAAACGACCTTTTTTGCCCTCTTTGCTTTACAACATCGTGGGCAAGAAAGTGCGGGCATCGCTGTCACTAATGGCAACGAAATAAAAATCCACACCAACATGGGATTGGTTTCCCAGGTATTCACGGAAACTGACCTCTCTCTGCTCACAGGACATATTGGCATCGGGCATAACCGCTACTCCACTACAGGCTCAAGCAAACCTATGAATGCCCAGCCTATTATAGCGAAATCAGAGGGATTAACCATTGCCCTGGCACACAATGGCAATATCATCAACTCCAAATTGCTTCGCGACGAACTCCAGGATCGTGGATTTTATTTTCATACCAGCAGTGATTCCGAAGTTATCGCCAACTTGTTTTTAGCCTCCCCCGGTCGTAACTGGCAACAAAAAATAGGACATGCTATGTCGCGGCTCCAAGGAGCTTATTCTCTGGTAATTTTAACTGAAAATGAACTGATTGGAGTTCGTGACTCCTTCGGTGTTCGTCCTCTCTGTCTCGGAAGTATCGACGGTGGCTGGAGCATTGCCTCGGAAAGTTGTGCCCTGGATCATATAGGTGCCCGATTCATAAGGGAAATCGAACCCGGAGAAATTGTAGTCATCGATAAGCAAGGAGTAAAGAGCTTCAAGAAAAGAAATGGTAAAAAAGCCCTGTGTATATTTGAATACATCTACTTCGCTCGTCCTGACAGCATCATCCAGGGCAAACTTCTCTACCCTACAAGAGAAGCTATGGGTAGAATACTGGCTGAAGAATATCCTGTTGACGCTGATTTGGTCATGGGTGTTCCTGATTCAGCTACTGCCGCCGGCATTGGCTATTCTAATGCCTCCGGTATCCCCTATTGTGAAGGCTTGCTAAAAAACCGCTATGTAGGCCGTACCTTTATTGAGCCTGACCAAAGGATGAGAGAACTCGGCGTCCAATTAAAATTCAACCCCCTTTCTCACACAATTTCTGGCAAAAGGTTAGTAGTCGTCGATGATAGTATTGTTCGCGGTACCACTACTCCTCATGTGGTGAATATGCTCAAAAAAGCGGGGGCAGCAGAGGTTCACCTTCGTATCTGCGCTCCTCCTATCCGTTACCCGTGCTTCTTCGGAGTAGATATGGCAACCAGATGGGAATTGATTGCGGCCAGGAAGACCGTCCCGGAAATCAGGGAGCACCTTGGTGCTGATTCACTGGGATACCTTAGCCTAGATGGACTAATTAGAGCTGTGGAACTACCCAGAGATATTTTCTGCCTCGCTTGTTTCACTGGAGTATACCCCATTCCAGTTCAGATAGAGATGGACAAACTGGCTTTGGAGGTACTCCCCAAGGAGGAGCTCAGTGAAATCAACCTCTAAAGCACTCCATACCGCTGATAGCAAAGCCTATATTCTTGCCGGCGTTGATATTAACCTTGCTGATAAAGTTAAGGATACCGTTGCTCAACAAGTTCGGTCTACTTTTCGACCTGAAGTTATAGGCTCAGGATTTTTCGGCAGTATGTTCCAGCTCAAAGGATATGATGAGCCGGTTTTGGTCTCCAGCACTGATGGAGTAGGCACCAAGCTTAAAATAGCATCGCTTGTGGACAAAAACGATACCGTGGGCATTGACATCGTTAACCACTGTGTGAACGATATCCTTTGTTGCGGCGCTGAACCCCTTTTTTTCCTCGACTATATCGCCATGAGCAAACTCAAGCCTGACCAAATAGAAGCCATCATTTCGGGTATAGCCCAGGCTTGCCGAGAGGTTGGTTGTTCATTAATTGGTGGTGAAACTGCCGAGATGCCCGGTATATACTCACACGAGAGCTATGACTTGGTGGGGTTCATTGTCGGAGTGGTGGAAAAAAAGAATATCATTGATGGTAGTTCCATTATTCAGGGTGATGTAATACTTGGCCTGCCTTCCTCCGGTTTACACACCAATGGTTATTCACTGGTGCGAAGAGTCTTTGGTACTGATGAGAACCCCTCATGCTTAAACCAATTCTATCCTGAACTGGGAAAAAGCCTCGGTGAAGAATTGTTGCAGCCCCACCGTTGTTACTATCGACAACTCAAGCCAGCTTTACCAATGATAAAAGGTATAGCTCATATTACCGGGGGGGGCTTTATTGGAAATATACCTCGCGTTCTACCCAAGGGCGTCGCCGCCCATATTCACAAAGATACATGGGATATACCACCAATTTTTAAGATTGTCCAAGCAAAAGGCGGCATCGAAGAAAAGGAAATGTATCGAGTTTTCAACATGGGGATAGGCATGACCATTGTTTGTCCCACCCACCAGGTTGCCAAGATTACAAGTGTCTTATCACAGGCCAAAGTTATTGGGGAGATAATTAAGCGAGAAGACGAGGAAAGAGTAATAGTACGTTAGAGGAGGCTTTATGCGCGCCATAGTTAGTGTTTCAGATAAATCAGGCGTTGTTGATTTTGCCCGAGGTCTAAAAGATCTCGGTGTAGACATATTCAGCACTGGTGGCACCAAGAAGTCTTTGGAGGCTGCCGGAGTAAAAACACACAGTGTCTCGGAGCTTACTGGCTTTCCTGAAATTCTGGATGGCCGAGTGAAGACTTTGCATCCAGCGGTTCATGGGGGCCTCTTAGCCAGACGTGACCTTCCCCAGCATCTATCGGAGCTAACCCAGAACCACATCGAACCTATTGACATGGTGGTAGTCAATCTCTATCCCTTTGTGGAAACAGTGAGCAAGCCCGGGGTTTCCTTGGACGAGGCATTAGAAAACATAGATATCGGCGGACCAAGCATGCTTCGTTCAGCAGCCAAAAATTTCCTTTCTGTCCTGGTAGTAGTCGACCCCGATGATTACGATACAATCCTGCAAAAGCTGCGTCAGGGTGATGTGGATTCAGAATATAGAAAGCGGTTGGCTCAAAAAGCTTTTCGACATGTAGCTCTTTATGATACCGCCATCTCTCAATATCTTAACGAAGAAACCTTCCCCGAAGAGATGACCATAGCCTTAAAGAAGGCTAGAAGTCTTCGCTATGGCGAGAATCCACATCAGCAAGCCGCCTTTTACGTTGAGCAAAATGTGAGACAGAGTAAAGATGGCCTGGCATCTCTAGAACAGCTTGGCGGGCCCGAAATTTCCTTTAATAACCTTCTTGATTTAGATGCTGCTTTAAACGTATTGAGCGATTTTACTGCTCCCACCATTGCCATAATGAAGCACACCAATTCTTGCGGACTAGCTTCCCACAATGATTTAGCCGAGGCTTATCGAAGGGCTTTAGCCGGCGACCCTGTAGCTGCCTTTGGTGGCATAGTAGGCAGCAATCGAATTCTCGATTTAGTTACTGCCAAAGAAATAGATAAGCATCATTTCGACGCCATTGTTGCCCCTGAATATGACAAGGGTGCTCTTGAACTACTTCGACGGAAAGAAAGCTTGCGCCTTGTAAAAGTTGCTACTTATTGTACTCCTTCCTCTGAAAAACATTTCGATTTTCGCTATATCAGAGGCGGCTTTCTGGCGCAAACGTTAGACACTTTGACAGAATCCGAACTTAACCCCCGCGTAGTAACCAAACGCCAACCAAGCGAGACAGAGCTATCGGACCTGCTCTTTGCCTGGAAGGCGGTAAAGGGTATAAAATCCAACGCCATAGTCATAGCCAAGGACAAAACATTGTTAGGCATGGGAGCAGGACAGCCAAGCCGTGTAGTAAGCGTTGAGCTAGCTTTGAAAAAGGCTGGTGACCATGCTAAAAACAGCGTCCTTGCCTCAGATGCCTTCTTTCCTTTTACGGATGGTCCGGAATTGGCAATCAATCACGGAATTACCGCTATTATCCAGCCCGGTGGCTCTGTAAGAGATAAAGAGGTAATTGAGCTGGCAGACAAGTATAATGTAGCCATGGTATTCACTGGTGCCCGTCACTTTAGACACTGAGCCAAGAAATACAAAGCACCTTGCTCTAAATACTCAACTTAATTAATTTAGATTCAAGATATATTTAGAATTTACATATTAGGATTTAGAGTTTATGTGAAGGATGTGAGAAATGTTCATGATCAGTAAAGAAACTATGAATAGCGTCATGGCGCTTAGAGAGAAAATGGTTAACCCGGTAAAAAAGGCAGAGTGTATAGCCGATTTAGAAGATATGATAAAAACGAAAGAATCCCATATAGCGAGGGCAGACTGGGGCACTTGTTGTGGTGATATTTGCAGTCTGGTACCACAATTAGAAAGTGAAATACAGATGCTCCAGAAGATTTTAGAAGCTTCAAGAAATGGTGACCGCACGAAGGCAGCCTCTCTGTTAGAAGATTACATTTCATTCCTGCAGAAAAACTACACACCTGAACCTGATCATATGTAATATCATGGCTAGAGCGGTAATTGTATCAGATATGTTACGTGGCTTTCTGGAGGAAGGTTATCCGCTTTATTGCGGCACCGAGGTCCGTAATATCATACCGCATATTCAGAGATTACTGGAACGAGAGTCAGAACAGGGCTCCAAAATCTTCTATTTGTGCGATCACCATACACGCGACGACCCGGAATTCCAAATGTTTCCACCCCATTGCATTGAAGGTACTGAAGAAGCTGAAATCATACCAGAGCTTTCACGATATCCCGGTGAAATAATACCTAAAAGGACTTTCAGCAGTTTCTACAACACTTCTTTGGACAAGAGACTGGAGGCAATCAAGCCCGAAACCATAGTCGTATGCGGTGTAACCACGCATATTTGTGTTCTGCAAGCAGTAATTGATGCGAGAAACAGAGGCTACGAAGTTGAAGTCCCGGTTGATTGTGTTGCCTCCTTCGACAAAAAAGCTCACTTCTTCGCCCTGGACTATATAGAGAACGTGCTGGGAGCCAAGCTTATTAAACCGCCGGTTAATATCCCATCACCTCTTTTCGAAATCCCCGATTCATGGTTGAACGGAGAAACAGCGGACATATATTTTCCCCGCACGGTGGAAATACTTAAGAAGGAAGGAATTAACCCCGTAGCAACTATGGAGGTATTTTCTCGCCGACAAGGTATCTTATGCGGCATAGAAGAAGTTAAATCTTTGCTTGCCAAGGTTCTTCCTGAGGATAATTGTGAAGTATGGTCGCTTTCCCAGGGCGAACCCTTCGACAGAAAAGAAGTAGTCCTGCGCATAAAAGCCCCTTATCGAAGTTACGGAAGTTATGAAACAGCTTATCTGGGCATACTCTCTCATTGCAGTGGTTGGGCCACCGCTGCCCGCGAATGTGTAGATGCGGCTCAAGGCATCCCTGTTATCAGCTTTGGGGCCCGCCATGTCCACCCCTCAGTAGTCGGCATTATGGAATACTCTGCTATAGTCGGAGGTTGCACCGGCTGCGCCAGTACTTCAGGAGCAAAACTTGCCGGCATCCAACCCACGGGGACTATTCCTCACGCCCTGATCATTATCATGGACAGCACTACCAAGGCTACTCTTGCTTTTGATAAGCATATGCCTTCAGAAGTGCCACGCATTGCTCTGGTGGATACTTTTGAGGATGAAGTCAGAGAAAGCGTAACTGTGGCCAAAGCGATGCAAGGGAAGTTACAGGGTGTAAGATTGGACACACCTTCCGAAAGAGGTCGAGTTACTGCAGACCTGGTCAAAGAAGTTCGAGCCTGGCTGGACCTCGAGGGATTTAAGGATGTACAAATAGTTGTCAGCGGTGGGCTTGACCCCGAACGAATAAAATATTTTATCGCGGAAGGGGCACCTTTAGATATCTTCGCTGTCGGTAGCTATATCAGCGACGCCAGGCCTGTTGACTTTACTGCTGACCTTCACGAAATAGAAGGCAAACCCATCGCCAAAAGAGGCAGAATGCCCGGCATCACCTGGAATCCCAGGCTAAAGAGAGTGATGTAAAAACCCTTAGAAGAGATTTATTTCGTCTATTCACGTAATCAGCGAACATATATTAGCTTTGATGCTTCTATGTCTTTATGCTTTT
>JBFEMR010000028.1:0-8412 GCA_041551495.1 Dehalococcoidia bacterium | reverse complement strand
TTGTTTCAAGGTATTATCATCCAACAAAAGCTCTTCTCTTCTTGTACTGCTGGGCGTAATGTCTATAGCCGGGAAAATCCTTCGCTCAGATAATTTTCTGTCTAAATGAAGTTCCATGTTACCTGTTCCCTTAAATTCCTCATATATAAGGTCATCCATACGGCTGCCCGTATCAACAAGGCAGGTAGCAATAATAGTTAGACTCCCACCCTCTTCAATATTGCGAGCAGTACCGAAAAAGCGCTTGGGAGGATGCAAGGCTGTTGAATCAATACCACCAGATAAAGTACGCCCACTGGGGGGAAGTGCTAAGTTATAAGCTCTTGTAAGTCTGGTAATGCCGTCAAGCAGTATAACAACATCTTTGCCTGTTTCAACTAATCTTTTTGCTCTCTCTAATGCTAATTCTGCTACTCGAGTCTGGCTTTCCACCGGTTCATCAAAAGTGGCAGCAATAACCTCAGCTTTGACCGATCTCTTCATATCAGTTACTTCTTCAGGTCTCTCTCCAATAAGACAAACCATGAGGTGAATATCGTTGTAGTTAGTAGTCATGGCATTGGCAATCTTTTGAAGAAGCACAGTCTTTCCTGCCTTAGGTGGCGATACAATGAGCCCTCTTTGCCCCCTACCTATAGGTGCCACAAGATTGATCAAACGAGTGGATAACTCTTCTGGCGTTGTTTCCAGATCGATGAGCTTATTAGCGAACGTGGGCGTCAGCGAGCCAAAATTGCGGCGTGTCCTTGCCAATTCAGCGTCGAGCCCATTTATACTCTCTACTCGAAGTAGGCTGTAATACTTCTCGCTTTCTTTAGGAGGCCTAGCCTGACCATAAATAACATCACCATCTCTTAAATTGAAACGGCGGATTTGAGAATTGGATACATAGATATCATTAGCACCACGCCGGAACGTATCCTGTCTAAGGAAACCATATCCTTCGCTAATGGTCTCCAAGACACCTGTTATAAACGTATTTCCCTGCTGTTGGGCTTCCGTCTCCAAAATACGTTGGATAAGCTCGGATTTTTTCAAAGCAGAGCATCCGCTGATGCCATATTCCTTAGCCATGGCCTCCAGTTCATCCCGATTTTTACTTTCTAGTTGCGCCATAGTTATCATATTAACCTCTTTTTATTAGTTTTTATATTTATGTTATATAAGAATCTTTATAGCAATTCTTCTCTTTCCATCACTTTTTTCCAGTCATCCTTAAAGCGTTCAATACCGATAGTTGTTAAAGGGTGACCAATCATTTGTAGTAAAACGTTGTAGGGCACTGTAGCAATATGCGCACCAACCCTAGCTGCTACCAGACAATGTTGTGGATGTCTGATACTAGCGGCGATAACTTGAGTAGGTAGTTGATAATAATCCAAGTAATCCACAATATCAGCTACTACCTTCATGCCATCTTCACCAATATCATCCAGTCTACCCACAAAAGGACTCACAAAAGTCGCACCCGCCGCTGTACCCAGCAAAGCCTGGTTTAAAGTGAAACACAAAGTAAAATTTACCTTTATGTTTTCACTAGATAGCACCGAGGTTGCTTCCATTCCCTCAAGGCTGGCTGGTATTTTAACTACGATATTCTTTGCCCATTTGGTAATTTCTCTGGCCTCAGCTACCATTCCTGGAGCGTCTTGACTCAATACCTCAGTAGATACTGGTCCGGGGACAATAGAGCAGATTTCCTGGACTAATTCTCGATAATCAACCTTGCCTTCTCTGGATACAATACTTGGATTGGTGGTTACCCCTGTAACTACCCCTAGTTTTACCCCATGTCTAATATGCTCTATATTGGCAGTATCTAAAAATATCTTCATGTTCTTAGTTTAAAGGTAGGCTTGTCTGAGCACCTTCAATAAGTGTTTCCTTGGCTGCCTCAATAAATCCCAAGAATAATGGGTGCGGAGAATCGGGCCGAGATTTGAACTCCGGATGAAATTGGCAGGCAAGCATCCATGGGTGTTCTCGTAATTCAGCAATTTCTACTAGTCCCCCATCCGGAGATAACCCTGATGCTATAAGACCGGCTTCCTCCAGTGGCTGGCGGAAGTCGTTGTTAAATTCATAGCGGTGGCGATGTCTTTCATATACTTCTTCAGTACCATAAGCACGAGCTGCCTTTGTTCCTGCTACCAGACGGCAGGGATAAGTTCCCAGCCTCATAGTCCCTCCCTTTTGTACAACGTCTTGTTGGTCAGGGAGTAGGTCAATGACAGGATAAGTACTACTAACATCAAACTCGGTAGAATTGACTTTGTCAGTACGAAAAACATGACGGCCAAATTCGATGACCATGATTTGCATCCCCAGGCATAATCCTAAATAAGGGACTTTTCTTTCGCGGGCAAATTTGGCACTTTTTACCATTCCTTCAATCCCACGGTAGCCAAAGCCACCAGGAACAATTATCCCCTGAACTTGTCCAAGCTTATCATCGGCCATACCATCCAACTCTTCAGAATCTAACCATTCTATCTTCACTTCGCGATCGTGAGCTAATGCTGCATGGCATAATGCCTCACGCACTGAGTAATACGCATCTCTGAGTTCTACATATTTACCCACTAATCCAATAACTACAAGTTCCTTGGGAGTCTTTAACCTTGTTACCATATCTCGCCAATCTTCTAGGTTACTTTTCCTAACTTTTAATCCAAGCCGGTTAATTATGAATTCCCCTAACCCCGCATCTTCAAGTAGAAGTGGAACCTCGTATATAGTTCCGCTGGTAACCAAGGCAATAACCGCCTCTTTATCTACATCACAAAATAGCGATATCTTATCCTTTATCGCTTCAGATATTTCTTTATCACTGCGACAAACTATGACATCCGGTTGAATACCTATTCTCCTTAGTTCGTTAACACTATGTTGAGTGGGTTTGGTCTTAAGTTCGTCGGTAGCAGCTATGTGTGGCAAGAACGTAACATGAACATATAGTACATTATCCCTGCCTTCGTCCTTTCTCATCTGCCTTATAGCTTCTAGGAATGGTTGTCCTTCAATATCACCTACAGTGCCACCAACTTCAACAATAACTAAGTCTGCTTTGGATATTTCAGCTACTTTCTTTATCTTGCTCTTTATTTCATTAGTTACATGTGGCACCACTTGGATTGTACCCCCCAAAAAATCGCCTCTTCTCTCCTGAGCAATGACCTCAGAATAGACCTGACCAGAAGTTACGTTAGAAGCTTGGGTCAGTTCCACTCCAATAAACCTCTCATAATGACCTAAATCCAAGTCAGTCTCGGCACCGTCCTTAGTAACAAACACTTCCCCATGTTGATAAGGAGACATCGTCCCTGGGTCAACATTCAAGTAAGGATCTAGCTTCTGTACTGAAACAGATATACCACGACTTTTTAATATTTTCCCGATAGAAGCTACTGAAATCCCCTTGCCAACAGAACTAACTACGCCACCAGTTACGAAAATATACTTACTCACTGCTTACTATAAGAGTTATAGAGAAAGTCAAATCTTGTAGGTCGATCTTAAAAGGTGAAGCAAAACCGGGTTTCTTTTCATTATAGAAATTAAGATTCTAAGTTGTCAAGCCTGCTCCGTTCAAACTATTTGAGATATTCTTTCATAAATTCTGATATGGATTTTTTCGTAGTAAAGTTCGCAATGTTATAATAGGTTTAGTTAAAAATGTCTAAAAAATACATACTAGCTTTCGCAATAATTGGAGCCGTAGCATTGGGTATCGTTATTTGGGCTCTATTTCCTTTCCCGACATCCAGCCCATCCCAATCTTATAATTCGACTCAATACATTGATCCCAACTGGGTATTTCCCCCAGAGGGCGAGCCAGCAACTCTCTTCCCTGATTTTTCCACAGTAGTGGCAGAAGTAATGCCCTCAGTTGTTTCACTGACTACAGAGACAAGAGTATCTTCTTTCTTCCGTCAGAGTACAGAATATGCCGTTGGATCCGGGATCATTACCGATGACAAAGGGTATATTGTCACCAATAACCATGTTGTTGAAAATGCCCATAATATATACGTAGAGTTAGACGATGGTAGAATTCTGTCCGCCGATATAGTAGGCACTGACCCATTATCTGACCTTGCTGTGATAAAGATAGACGCAACAGAATTGCCTTATGCATATTGGGGAGAATCGGGTTTATTATCTGTTGGCGATTGGGTGTTAGCTATTGGAAATGCTCTGGGAGGGGGAGGTGGAGCTACGCAGGGTATAGTCAGTCGCTTAAATGTATCCGTTAACGTTGATGGGAATACACTTTATGGCTTAATTCAAACTACGGCGGCTATCAACCCCGGCAACAGCGGCGGCCCACTGGTAAATATGTTTGGCGAGGTGATAGGTATTACCAGCATCAAGATAGTAGCGTCCGAAGTAGAAGGTATAGGCTTCGCTATAAGCAGTGATGAGGCTAAGCCTATTATTCAGGATCTAATTCGTTACGGTCACGTGACTTATCCCTGGCTGGGTGTTTGGGCACAAACAGTAAACTCTTTGCTAGCTACGGCAATGAACCTTTCTGTGGATAGTGGAGCGCTTGTTTTAGAAATAGTTGCTGACAGCCCCGCGGATACTGCAGGGTTGGCTGAAGATGATATCATTATCAACTTTGGAGGCCAGGAAGTAAATGATATTGCTGACCTGATACGAGCCATCCGAGCTAGCGAAATTGGTGAAGAGATAGAGATAGTCTTTGTGAGAGGTGAAAATACCGAAACAGCTTTGGTCCAACTCGTAGAATACCCGACTTCCTAGGACAATCTCTCTAAGTGCAAATCCCTAATTCAGGAATCAAGACCTATTTGCTTTCAATCTTGAAATCTGGTATTCAGACCTGTTTAGGGTTTGCCTTTGTTATTGCTAAAAGGACATCTCTATTCGCTATCCTGTATTTTTCAGTATAAACCCCATCCGGCGGTAAACTATCTATAAGTTCCCTAGACAACGTTTCTTGCTTAATATAATCAGTGAAATTATCTATTACCTGCTTGATTAGTGGTTCCTTTGTCTGATAGTAGGTAATTATATGGTCTGTTATATTAAATTTGGCATTTCGACGCATATTCTGAAGATGACGTACAATCTCTCTACTTACACCTTCAGCAACTAACTCAGGAGGTAGTTCAGTATTTATTGCCACCCAGTATTTAGCGTCACTAGCCACGCTGTAATTCGGTAATTCTGATGTAAATTCCTCTCGTGCGCTTGCTTCACTCTGAACGATGATTTGCTTAACATTAATCTCTTCCATTACTTCCTTAACCAAACTCTCCAAGGCTTCCTTCTCTCCTTTGGTTTCCACAATCACAACTGCTTTACCCAATGGTTGACGTACCTTTATAGCAGACTTTGCCCTCGCTGCTCTGCCAAGGCTGGCTATTCTCATCGTCAGTTCAACTTCACTGTTCAATTTATCGCTGATTTTTGTCTCATCAGCTACGGGAAAATCAGCTAGATGAACACTTTCTCTGCCTTGGTGATCAACGGAGCGATATAAATTTTGATAGAGCTCTTCAGCAATAAATGGCACAAAGGGAGCTAATAAGTGAGATAAAGTCACCAGGCATTTATACAGCGTGGTGTATGCGGCCAATTTATTGGCATCGTTCTCGCTTTTCCAGAATCGCCGGCGGTTTCTTCTCACGTACCAGTTAGAAAGATTATCTACGAATTCCTCAATTCTACGAACCGCAGAAGTAGGGTTATAGTTGTCCATTAGTTCATTAACTACACTTATAAGACGATTAAGTTCGGATATAATCCATATATCGAGTTTCGTACAAGCTTCAGATTGATTCTCGGTAGTCGTCAAATGCTGGGCGTCAAATCGATCAATGTTAGCGTAAAGAGTAAAAAAGGAATATGTATTCCACAAAGTGAGGAGAAATCTACGTAATGTCTCTTCAAGCATCTTAGTGGAGAAACGATGGTTGTCTTCCCCCGGAGTAGAAACTAGCATATACCACCTTAGAGCATCCGCACCATATTTATCAAACACAGTCCAGGGATCGATTACATTGCCCCTTGATTTGCTCATTTTTTCACCTTGAGCATCAACGACGTGGCCTAGGCAGATAACATTTTTGAAGCAAGGGAGATTGAAAAGCAGAGTTGATATAGCATGTAAGCTATAAAACCAGCCCCTGGTCTGATCAACAGCCTCGCAAATAAAATCAGCTGGAAAATTTTCCTTAAACCTGTCTCTATTCTCGAATGGATAATGCCACTGAGCTAGCTGCATAGCTCCGGAGTCAAACCAAGCATCAATTACCTCAGGAACACGCTGCATCTTGCCATCACATTTAGGACAGGCAAAAGTGATTTCATCTACATATGGGCGATGCAAGTCCAATGGCGTCGTTAAGCCACTAGAATTTGACCGCATCGTTAAATCGTCTAGACTGCCAATACACTCATAATTGCCACATGAACTACAATGCCAAATATTAAGTGGAGTCCCCCAATATCTCTCCCTGGAAAAAGCCCAATCAACATTGTTCTCCAGCCAATCTCCGAAACGGCCGTGCTTAATATAATCGGGGTACCAGTTTATCTCGGTATTACCGGATATAAGGTTCTCTTTTGCCGTTGTTGTTTTGATGTACCAAGCTAGCTTAGCATAATAAAGAAGGGGTGTTTCACATCTCCAGCAGAAAGGATAAGTATGTACAATCTTCTCACTGCGATAGAGCAAACCATTCGATTTGAGTTCATCAATGATAAAAGAGTCTGCATCTTTGACAAACTTACCGGCAAAGGGATAGGTGCCTATAACCCGGCCCTCTAAATCTACAGGTTGAATGAAATCAAGTCCATTATTCATCCCAATATCAAAATCGATCTCGCCAAAGGCCGGAGCGATATGAACTATACCGGTTCCTTCATCCAGGGAGACAAAATCAGCGCCTATCACAGTATATGTTAAGTGTTCTGGTGCCTCTTCCTCATGGAGTGTCGGTAAGTTAAGACGTGGTACATTAAAATTATGCGGGTCAAACAGAGGTTCATATTCAAGATGCAGAAGATCCTTGCCCAAAATAACTCCTAATGTGGTGTACCCCTCCAATCCGACCCCATCTACAAGTATCGTGGCCAAGATGAGATAATCTTGGGGACCTTCCATGACACTGTACTCAGCATGAGGAGCAACCGCCAAAGCTGTATTGCCAGGTAATGTCCAGGGTGTCGTGGTCCAAGCCAGGAAAAATGCCGGTTTATTTAATATGCGAGAAGGTGGTAGATAAGAATGGAGTTGTGCTTCTTTTTCGATTGAACTTGGTACGATCTTAAACTTTATGTAAATCGATGGATCTTCAGCATCATCGCGGTAACCCTGAGCTACTTCGTGAGAGCTAAGGGAGGTGCCACATCTAGGGCAATGTGGTGTAACTTTATATCCTTGATAAATCAACCCCTTGTCCCAGAGCTGTTTTATTATCCACCAGCATGATTCAATATAGTTATTGTCGAAGGTTACGTAGGGATCAGCCATATCCAACCAGTACCCGAGCCGATCAGTCATAGCTTCCCATTCTTCAATATATTTAAGAGCGCTTTGGCGACAATGCTCATTGAACCGAGCCACCCCATATTCCTCAATCTGAGCTTTGTTTGTGAGGTCAAGTGAGTTTTCCACCTCCAGCTCAACAGGTAGGCCGTGGGTATCCCAACCTGCTTTTCTTGGCACATGATAACCCTTCATTGTCTTGTATCGGCAAACAACGTCCTTATAAAGGCGAGAGAGTACATGATGAACACCTGGGCTACCATTGGCTGTGGGTGGTCCTTCGTAAAAGGTGTAATGCGGCCCTTTTTTTCTTCTTTCGATGCTCTTTTTGAAAATTCCTTGTTCTTTCCAGAAGCGAAGGATATCGCTTTCTAATTGAACAAAGTTAATCTTATTATTTACTTCCCGGAACATGGCTAACCCTGCTTCAACAAGATAACCACCTTCCTATTTTCACCCTCTCCCATGCTCTGAGTAGTTACATCCGGGTTATCGGCCAGAGTTATA
Source organism: Dehalococcoidia bacterium (assembly GCA_041551495.1). Classification (GTDB taxonomy): domain Bacteria; phylum Chloroflexota; class Dehalococcoidia; order GIF9; family AB-539-J10; genus RBG-13-51-36. Next base: position 383 of record JBFEMR010000028.1, on the reverse strand, counting down.
TGCACAATACGGCGTTCATCGGCAGGCATCGGCTCCATTGTTATGGCACGGCGTCTTGATTTTACTTGTTCCGCTAGATATAAGGCCAACCTTTGTAGGGAATCACGACGTCGTTTTTTATATCCGGCGACATCAATTGTCAGTGGTATCCAAGCCTTCAATCGCCCAACTACCATGAGTTTGGTGATATATTCTAAGGAAGCCAGCGTCTGACCTCGCCTACCAATCAATATACCTAAATCGTCACCCTTGATATCCAAATCCAGAGGTATCTCATCTGATAATATTTCAACTTTGCCCGTTATGCCCAGTAATTCAAGTAAAGTATCTAGAATTTCTGTGACTACTTTCACCGCCTCTTCTTCAGGCAGAGTTATCGGTTT
>JBFEMR010000027.1:0-8448 GCA_041551495.1 Dehalococcoidia bacterium | reverse complement strand
TGTATACCAATCACCGGGCCGTACCTTGACTGACGAAGAAGTTGATCGGACTCAAGAAAAGATGCTGGCTAGACTGCATCAGGAACTGGGTGCTACTTTACGTGACTGAGTTCGCCCGGGAAAGGTAGTAGTTAATTAAACCAATTCAGATTGTGAATTGAGGTTTTTATCTAGAAGCTTCTTTACCTGTTCTGTCAAATTTTCCAAAGATAAAAGCTGAGTTTCTTTCTCCATACGCCATTTTGCTTCCACACTCTGGCTTTGTAGTGTGCGTGGAGATAAGGTCAATCGTAGGGGAATGCCTAGTAGATCAGCATCGTTGAATTTAACACCGGGGGATTCCTCGCGGTCGTCAAAGAGCACTTCGATGCCTTCTTTTTGTAAGTCATGATAAATTTTTTCTGCCGTAGGAAGGACCGCCGACTTTTCCAACGATATAGGACAAAGATAGACATGGTAGGGGGCTACTGAGAGTGGCCAGATAATGCCTTTATCATCGTGGCTTTGCTCTACGATGGCAGCCAGCAACCGCCCCAGTCCGATGCCGTAGCTGCCCATAACAATAGGGCGGGACTTTCCATTTCTGTCCAAAAAGGATGCCCCGAATCTCTCACTGATGAAGGTGCCCAATTTAAAAACATGCCCGACTTCGATGCTTCGAGCATACGTGAGCTTGTTGCCACATTTGGCGCAGCTATTGCCTGATTGGGCCAGGGCTATGTCAGCTATGCACTCAACTTGAAAATCTCTGGGGTAGTTGGCATTTCTGAAGTGGTACCCTGGCTTATTAGCTCCAACAACGTAATTAAAGCCCGAGGTTATGGAATCATCAGCTACGACTTTTATTCCTTTTGTACCTATCGGTGAAGCAAAACCAGCCACAAGTCCGGCTTCCTCTACCTCGCCTTCGGTGGCCAATCGCAATTCCAAGCATTTTAAATTGTTTCTCAATTTCGTCTCGTTGACTTCCAGATCACCACGAATAATAACGAAAACAAATTCTCCGTCAGCAAAATAAAATACTGCCTTAAGTGTTTGACTTGCCGGTACACCAATAAAATGAGCAACTTCCTCTATAGTTTTCGTTTCCGGTGTGGCTATCTCTTCTAAGGGTAGAAGTTTATTCGCCCTCGCTTCGTCGTCCTTGGAGCCTTGGCTTGTGGAAATGGCAGGTTCGATGGTTTTGATAAACTGGGCCTTCTCCGCATTGGCAGAGTAGCCACAATTGGAACAATAGATAACCTCATCTTCACCATCCTGAATAAGGACCATGAACTCATGAGAATCCTTGCCTCCTATGGCACCGCTGTCAGCCTCTACCATTAATGCGGGAAGGTCAAGGCGAGCATAGATATTCTTGTAAGCTTGACACATTTTTTGGTAACTCTCATCCAGGCCGGCTGCATCGGCATCAAGGCTGTAAAGGTCTTTCATGATAAACTCGCGAACTCTTAATAAACCGCCACGGGGCCGAGGCTCATCACGAAGCTTGGTCTGTATTTGATACGGTAGGAGAGGAAGATCCCGGTAGCTTTGCACATACCGGTATGCAAGGTCGGCGATGACTTCCTCGTGAGTGGGTCCCAGTGCCAGTGTGTGCTCCTTGCGGTCGGTTAAGGTGAAAAGAGATTTGCCGAAGGATACATCCCTTCCGGATTGCTGCCAGAATTCAAGAGGTTGCAATACTGGTAGCATCACTTCCTGTCCACCCGCTTTATCCATTTCATCCCTGATAATACTCTCTATCTTTCTGAGTACTCGCCATCCCAGAGGCAGATAAGAGTAAACCCCGGCAGCCTCCTGGGCCACCATGCCTGCTCTGAGTAGTAGTTGATGGCTCACACTCTCAGCTTCGGCAGGTACCTGTCGTAATGTTTTACCAAAAAGCTTAGAAACCCTCATTTTATTTATAGGGAAAGTAATGTCCTGAGTGGTCAATCGAAACTAAACGGCGGATATTTGTCCGTTAGAAAATACGAATAACCACCTACTCTGGTGTTCCAACGAAAATATCCCGAGACAAAATCGAAAGCCCATCGTGGGTATCTACCAATGAACAGGATTGCCCACCAGGAAATAAAGAGTACAACGGTTGCGGCTATACCAATGAAGTATAGAACAAAATAGTGAGGTATAGCCATAAAGAATCGAAAGAAGGTAGTTAATCGCGAAAGTCTCTCTGAGGGCTTTACTTCGATACTTATTGGGTATCCTGTAATGACTATCCTGACACCGCAATTGGGGCAGACTTCGGGTAATTCTGTAAATTCTTTACCACAGTTCCTGCAGAACATTTTGCTCCTCCTTTGAACTGATTCTGGAGTCTCTCTTATTTTATATTGTGTGGAGGTTTAATACTATACTTACAAGCTTAAGAAATTCTACTAATTTCTGTCATGATGGCTTCAAGGAACTGATCCTCGCTTGCTGTGCTCACCACCTCCCCTTTTCTAAATATAACACCTTTACCCTTACCGCAGGCAATGCCCACGTCTGCATCCTTAGCCTCACCGGGACCATTGACTACGCAGCCCATAACCGCTACCTTGATGGGTTCGCTTATTTTTTGCATGCGCTTGCTTACTGCCTCAGCCAGGGCAATAATATCAACTTCAGCCCGGCCGCAGGAAGGACAGCTCACTAAGGTTGGACCTCTTTGACGAAGCCCCAGGCTTTTAAGAATTTCATAAGCTACCAGTACCTCCTCGCAGGGATGAGCGGTGAGAGAAACGCGTATGGTATCGCCAATCCCCTGATGAAGAAGTATACCAATGCCTACGGCGCTGCGTATGACTCCCGTCCGGGGAAGCCCGGCTTCAGTGATGCCCAGATGTAGCGGATATGGTATTTTATCGGCAATTGTTTGATAGGATTGGATGGTGGTGAGAACATCGAAGGCTTTAAGGGAAACCTTGATTAAATCAAAGTCGAGGCTTTCCATGAACTTGATCTGCTCCAATGCCGTATTAACCATGCGCTCAACTAGTGGAGCATCGGGCTGGAAATTAGCCGGTAAACTACCGGCATTTACCCCTATACGGATGGGTACCTCTCTTTCTTTTGCAGCAGCTACTACAATGGCAATCTGTTCTCTGTCTCCTATATTGCCGGGATTTAGGCGGAGGCCATCAACATCAGCCTTCAATGCCGCTAAAGCCAGGCGATAGTCAAAGTGTATATCAGCAATAATAGGTAGTGAAACGCTCCTTTTTAAAGATGCCAGGCTTTTAGCAGCTTCGTTGTCGGGCACTGCCACCCGCACAATTTCACAGCCGCAGTCCTCTAATTCCTTAATCTGGTTTATGGTGGCGGTAACGTCCCGGGTATCGGTCTTGGTCATGGACTGTACCACGATGGGGGTACCACCACCTACGGTTACCTGGCCAATTCTCAATTGCTTGCAGGTGCGACGCATCATATTCCAAAACCCCTTGGTATACGCCAGATATCTACAAGGGTTATTATAATTACAAGTGCGATTAAAAAGATTGTACCAATAGTATAAACCAGGCGCATTGTTCTGGGGGAAAGACGTTTCCCGCGTCTACATCCTTCGATGAATGCTACCAGCATTCCTCCTCCGTCTAGAGGAGGGATGGGGAAGAGATTAAATATACCGATACCCAGGCTGATCATGCTGGCCATAAACAACATACTGCTGAAGCCTGATGAGCGCACTATCTCCACCGTTAACTGACCGGCACCTATTGGCCCTACCAGTGCTGTATCGGGAGACTCTATAATTTGAGGAATAGCCTCTATTATGAGCACAGGCATATAAATGATATCCCTGGCTCCCAAATAGACCGCTCTCCAGACAGGAAGTCGCTCTTGTTCTATATGCGCTCCTTCTACCCATTGTATCTCTACACCAGGCAATGTCTTATAGTCCACATTAATCAGAGAAGCTGCAGTCACGTTCCCGTTTCGAAGTAAGACAACATTGATTTCGTTGCCTTCCCCAACAGAATTCAGGGCATTGGACATACCCTCTTCGTTGAGTATGAGTTGTCCATTGATGTTGTCGACGCCATCACCGGCTCTAATGCCAGCCTCGTACGATGGCGAGTCTTCTTCCACTTGACTTACCATGTTCCGCCAGAGGTAGACGCCGATTTTCAATTGTTGTGACTGGGGGTCTAACTTAGGTTTCACCATAGTTTGTGTTTCTTGCCCATTCCTCAGCAGAAGCAAACTTATTTCTGTCCCTTCTTCGACTGAATTTACCATGTTCTGCACGTCCCCCTGCCTACGCATAGGTTGTCCCTCTATCTCCAGAATTATATCCCCGGGTTCGATACCTGCTTCGTCCGCAGGAGAATTCTCTACTAAAGCACGCACAATGAGTCCATTGCCGGCAATGACGGAATATGGTAGTGCAATGAAAGCACTTAGCAGAATAAAAGCCAGGAAGATATTGACCAGTGGCCCGGCAGCGTATATCCCTAATCTCGTCCAGGGTCCTTTACCAGCCAGGCTCCGGGGTACCGTGGGATCGTTTTCTCCAGCAGCCTTAACAAATGCTCCGATGGGTATGGCATTAAGCGAATATATTGTCTCACCTCGTTTAATGCCGAAAAGTCGTGGGGGCATGCCTATGCCAAACTCTTCCACTTTCACGCCGGCACGCTTGTTAGCAACATAGTGACCTAATTCGTGAAAGCACATTGCCACGAATAGAGCCACTATGAAAAGGATAATGATTACAGCAATATTCATCTCTTATCTATCTGTCTCGGTATTCCTGCTGCGCTCAGTTTCTTTGCGGCAATCAGCGGAAAGCTTTGTAGCACATTCTCTGGCCCAGGTATCGGCGACTACTAGTTCCTCTAGCGATGGCTGTGCGATATTTTGATGTTGCTCAAGCGTTTTTTTCACAATTTTGGCTATATCGGTAAAACCTATCCTGTGGCTGAGAAAAAGCTCTACAGCCACCTCATCTGCGGCACAGAGCACTGCCGGATAAGTCCCTCCTGATCTGCCGGCATCTATTGCAGCTTTGAGGCACGGAAATCTCGCATAATCTACGGGCTCAAAGTTTAGAGAGTCGATTTTATTCCAATCAAGTCGGGGTAGTTCTGAATTAGACCACCTCTGAGGATAGGAAAGTGCATATTGAATGGGAATCCTCATGTCGGGTGAGCTAAGCTGACCCTTCAGGGAACCATCCGTAAATTCCACCATGGAATGAACAATAGACTGGGGGTGTATTAATATTTCAATACTATCAAAGGGAAACGAGAAAAGCCAATGGGCCTCGATGACCTCCAATCCTTTATTCATAAGAGTTGCTGAATCTACGGTCACTTTTCTTCCCATCTTCCATACAGGGTGCCTAAGAGTTTGCTCTGGAGTAACCCCAACCAATTGTGACTGTGAAAAGCGATAAAAGGGCCCACCGGAGGCAGTTAGGAAAAGCCTGCGCGGTTTATTATCTTCGCCGTGCAAACATTGCCAGATGGCGCTATGTTCGCTGTCGATAGGTAGAATTTTAGCACGGTTCAGGCTGGCTTCACGGACGATGATTTCACCAGCCATCACCAATACCTCCTTGTTAGCCAGAGCAACCGTCTTTCCCGCCTGTAAGGCTGCCAGAGTAGGGTTTAGTCCTGCTTTACCGGCAGTGGATACTATGACGAGATCGACTTCGGGATGACCGGCTATTTCTTCTACGGATAAAAATTCCCCGCCGTAACCAATTTCAGGCTCATTGGGGGCATAGAACATCATGGGTTGAAATTCATTAATTTGTCTTTCCAGCAGTGCAAGATTTTTATTCCCCGTTAGAGCTACTACTTTTAATTCATTGGGCAGGGCACGAATTACGTCCAGAGCCTGCCGCCCTATGGAACCTGTTGAGCCCAGGATAGCTACTTTTTTTACACCACCCATAATACATAATAGTATACCACTGCCCCGACGAATATGAGGCTATCGAAACGGTCAAGAATACCACCATGTCCCGGTAATAGATTACCTGATTCCTTCACTCCCATATTACGCTTCAGCAGGGATTCGACTAAATCGCCAAGTTGAGCAAATAAGCCGATGATAAAGCCGATAAGTATAATCTGCCAGTACTTAAAATCGAACGGAGAAATGAGGTTAATAACTGTGGCTATTATCAAGGCACCCAGTACGGCACATATTAAGCCACCTATTGCTCCTTCTCGAGTTTTACCTTCGCTTATCGTAGGAGCTAGCTTATGTTTACCGGTTGCCCTCCCAATGAAAAAAGCACCTGTATCGTTGGCAAATGTAGTCAATATGGCCAGGTAAACCCAACTTCGACCGTCCTCCAAACCACGCAAGCTCAGCCAGTAGCTGAGCATCCATCCCACATAGAGAGCACCGGCAATTGTCCACGCCCATTTATGGAGTGCCTTCTCTCTTGCAGGACGGCATAACAGATAAATCAAGGAAACCAACATAGTGGTGGTGATGAGTATGGGTAAAACATCAGGGTTTCTGTAATAGGGACTCAGGACTAGGGCCAGCGAATATAATACACCCAAGTAAAGCAAGGGTTCCCGTCGGTTGAAATTAGCCATGTGGTAGAACTCATACGTGCCGGCCAACGCAGCTCCGGCTATGAGAAGACTGAACCAGGGACCGGGGTCACCAAACCAGATGGCAAGAATGACGAGGGGTACGCCCACAGCGGCAGTAATAATCCGGTGTTTGAGCATAGCTCTATTTTAACAGTTTTTAAATGGTTATCGGCTTGCCGGCATCGGATTTCCTGAGTGAGTTACTGAAACCAGCGTAATGACTGATATTTCTACCCTGAGTGGGCGATGGGTTCAGGTTAGAGTGATAAGCAAAAGAAGGGCTAAAAGATGGTAATTTGATGCCTTTAAATATCTTTAATAGATAATGTCGACTTTTTAAATGAGAAATGAGGCAGCGAATTATATTTCCTGTATTTCATTTTCCTTGCTCTGTCCCAATTCACTTACCTTGTCTACACAAACTTCGGTAAGCTGGTCGATTTTCTTAGTGTTGGTCTTAAGTTCATCTTCCGATATTTCTTTATTTTTCTCCCACTCCCTGAGTTTCTCAATGCCATCTCTCCTTATGTTGCGTAGTGCAATCCGCCGCTCTTCGACTTTTTTGGATACTACCTTGACCAATTCCCTGCGTCGCTCCTCACTGAGAGGCGGGATGACCACTCGAATTAGCGTACCATCATTCGCAGGGTTAAGGCCGATGTTGGCTGTCAGGATAGCTTTTTCAATATCACGTAGCGATGTGCGGTCCCAAGGTTGTATTATAATTAAATTAGCCTCAGGAACAGAAATTGTAGCGAGTTGGTAAAGAGGGATAGATGTGCCCTGATAGTCAACCATGATGTGATCAAGCAAAGCTGGAGTAGCACGCCCGGCACGAATGGTAGCCAATTCTCTGGCTAAGCCATCTACGGCTTTCTGCATTCTGGAGTTCAGTTCAGTGAATAGTTCATCCAACATGGCTTAGTGATTGCCACCAAGCTCGAATCTAGCGAATCTGCGTACTTTTATGTTTTCCCCCACTTTGGTAATAGTTTCACTAATGACTTCCTGCACAGTCTTTTCAGGTTCTTTAATGAATGGCTGGCTAAGAAGGCAAGTTGTTTGGGGGTCTGTTTCCGCTTCCGGTGGTATCTCTTCGCTAGTGAGAAATTGGGGAGCAGCAGCAGCTATCTGCATTGCTAAGTCGTGAGCAAGTTCTTTAAATTCATGGGTGCGAGCCACAAAATCCGTTTCGCAATTTACCTCCACCAATGCTCCGATCCGCTTGGTATGATGAATATAGGCTTCGATTACACCTTCGGTTGCCGTTAAATCCTTCTTCTTTTCGGCAATAGCTGCCCCACGCTCTTTCAGGAATTCGATTGCCTTTTCTATATCGCCCCCTACTTCTAGCAGGGCTTTATTACAGTCACCTATGCCTGCATTGGTTCTGTTTCTTAATTCCTTTACTACTTCAACTGGTATTTTCATGTAGATGCAATTTCTCCTTCTGGTCCCTTTGGTTCCTCCGGTTCACTTGATTCCTCCGGTTCAAAGGTATAAGAACCTAGAATTTCAATGGCTTCTTCACGCTCTTCTTCAGTAGTTAATTTCGTTATTCCTACATCTCCGGAAAAAGCTTCAGCCTTACCTTCAATTACGGCATCAGCTATTTTGCTACTAATTAATTTGATTGCCTTAACAGCGTCGTCATTAGCAGGAATGGGATAATCGATGCCGTCAGGATTACAATTCGTATCTGCAATTGCAATAACCGGTATACCCAATTTTTTAGCTTCAGTAAAGGCAATCTTATCTTTAATAGGATCGGTGATGAAGAGGGCTCCAGGAAGTGTAGTCATTTCCTTAAATCCCCCCATTTGAGTATTTAGATGAAATATCTCCTTTTCTATCTTACCCCGTTCTTTTTTAGGCAGGCCATCAAGCTCACCTTTAT
>JBFEMR010000026.1:0-8763 GCA_041551495.1 Dehalococcoidia bacterium | reverse complement strand
CTACCTTCGTGAATAGTTAATGAGTAACTGAAGGGCGGATATTTCAATACCTTGACTTTAGCCGGGGATGTTTTACCGTCATCCAGGTGAATCCCCTTTTCCAGCTTGATTTTGTCCTCTGGATTAATATTCTGTCCTAATCGAACCAGGTATTCCTTTTCTTGTTCAAAGCGAGGATGGGTTAGCCTCAAAGTTAAGTTGCCATCGTTGGTCAGGATAATCAGGCCTGTGGAATCCTTATCCAGTCGGCCGACCGGATAAAGACGGATTCGACGGTATTTCTCCGGAAGGATATCGATTACTGTCTTCGCTCCTCTTTTATCACTCGTGCTGGAAATGACCCCTTTGGGCTTATTAAGCATGAGATAAACAAGAGGTTCTGCTGTGACCGAAATGCGTTTACCATCAATAGCTATTATATCTTTAGCAGGGTCGACCGGTTCATTGAAGCTCTGGACTATCGCCCCGTTAACGGCTATGCCACCCCTCTTTATAATAGCAGCTATATATCTTCGAGAACCGATACCTGAGCTGGTGAGCAACTTAATTATTGGTTGTGACGACATTTCTGGTAAGTTAGCGTAGGTAAATTAAATCATCTAGCATGGTCAGATATGGTTATTATTGCATATCATTCCCTGAAGTCCAATTTTGCGGCGGAAATTCCTCTGATTGAGGATCTCAGGTATTTTCCAAATTATGCGGATATAGAATTTATTACCACTGAACAAACATGGGCATGACGACGTGCACATAGTTATCCACGCCTATAGGTCGGAGAGTTCCCGGACTAGAGGGTGTAGTGAGTTCTAGTGCAACCTGGGCTTGGGTAAGGATAGATAAAACATCGGCAAGATATTTCACGTTGAAAGCAATTTTCGCTTCCTCGCCGTCAGTGAGAGCATCTATTTCACCAACATTATCTCCAACCTCCTCAGCCTGAGCGGAAACAGTGACCTTTCCCGGTGTAAGTTCACTGCCCGGGGTAATGACCAGGCGAACTATCCCACTGGCATCACGTGCAAATATAGAGGACATTTTGGTAACCCGCAGAAATTCATTGATATCCAGTACAGCACGCGTGGTATAGCTTTCAGGGATAACCTGAGAATAATTAGGGAAAGAACCCTGAATCAGTTGTGAAACCAGTTCAGCATTCTTGAGACGGAAAAGAATCTGGCTCTTTTTTTCGTTTACGGTGATTTCTACTGGTTCCTCTTGCTCACCGAGAATACGATTCACTTCATTCAAGGTTCTAGCAGGGACTATAACCGTAGCTTTTTCATTAACCGGCGATCCCAGCGTTGTCTTATGGACAGCTAGCCTGAAACCATCGGCAGCCACTAAATTGAGCTGCTCGCCATCGAACTCAGTGTTAATCCCGGTTAATACCGGGCGAGATTCTTCAGTGGCAGCAGCAAAGGCGACCTGTGTAATTCCTTCGCTAAGACTGGCCGCCTCAATGGTAGTAGTTATGCCATCGCTTATCTGTGGGATAGGGGGGAAATCTGAAGCATCGATACCGTGAATATGGGCTTGAAAATGGCCGCTCTTAAGTTCCAGAATGCGGCTGTTTGCGGGAAGGTTGATTTCAATTAAGTCGTTAGGTAAGGAGTTAACAAAGTCGATGAGCAAACGAGCAGGTACAGTTATATCACCTTCTTTTTTTACTTCAGCGCCAATCCAGCACGTAGTAGCCATTTCCAGGTTGGTAGCCGCCAATTTGAGACGTGATTTCTCGGCTGATAAAAGGATGTTTTGGGTGATAGGTAAAGTAGACCTGGAAGCTACGGCTCTCCCTACAATGTTTAACCCTCTATTCAGGTTTTCTTGATGGCAAGATAATTTCATGAAATACCTCCCCCTGTGTGTATAATGCAAGTATACTATCAATAACTATAATAATCAACGATTATGATTGACATAATACTAGCTCTATTAAAGGTATATGACAAATTAATATTGTCGATAAAATAGCGTATTTCTTTGAGCGTTATCAAAGCTATTCAAGACAATGTAATTTTCGATAAGAGCCTTAAGGTTGTAATCACCACCAATAGGGTGTCGCTGATGCTTTTGGGTTTGTGATTTGATTGTTGGTAGGGTACGGCCCGTCTTTTTTTATTATACGTCCCAGTATAAAATATAGTTTAAAGTATGAATAAACTCTTAGAGTTATCGAGACGAAGTCTAAAAATCAAATAAAATGAATATAAGATAGGGTTAAAGTTACGAATATGTATAAGTATAAAATCGTAATAATACCCACAGGATAATACATGTTTAAAACCGATAGTAAACCTTATCTTCGAAAGAAACAACAATACAACAGACATAGCCTAATTATATAGTTGATAGTCAGAACAGGAGATGAAAATTGAGTGAAAATGGTGATGATTTGATTCTTGGAATCGACCTCGGGGGCAGCAAAATACTAACGGCTGTAGTTAAATCTGAGGGCGAGGTCCTTTCAAGTAATGAAAGTACGACACGGGCTACGGAAGGTCAGGATATAGTTATCCAGTCCATTGTAGACTCGGCACATAGTGCTATGAAACAGGCGAGTTGCACTATCTCGGAAATTTCCGCAATAGGCATCGGTGCTCCCGGCATATCCAATCCCGAGGCGGGAATTCTGTTTACTTCGCCGAATCTGCCGGGATGGAGAAATGTCCTTTTGAGGGATATAATCCAAAATAAGCTAGATAAGAAAGCCTTCCTCATTAATGATGCTAATGCTGCTGCTCTAGGTGAATTGTATTTCGGCGCTGCCCGTAATACTCACAACTTTATCTATGTCACTTTGAGTACCGGCATCGGTGGGGGCATTGTTATCGATGGAAAAATCTATACCGGAGCAATTGGCACTGCGGGTGAAATAGGACATATGACCATTGATGACAATGGTCCTATCTGCAACTGTGGAAATAAAGGTTGTTGGGAGGCACTGGCCTCGGGTACATCTTTAGCCAGAGAAGCGAAGCGTCGAATCAAGGAGGGAGCCAAGACATCTATCCTGAAATATACCGAAGGCGACTTAGAAAAAGTGACAGCACCGATAATCCATAGTGCTGCCGAGCAGGGTGATAAGTTAGCTAGAGACCTAATTGCTCGGACGGGCTATTACGTAGGTGTGGGAATAGCTAATTTGATAAACATATTCAACCCTGAGTTAATAGTTGTTGGTGGCGGTCTGTCAAACATTGGTGATATGTTGCTCAAGCCAGCTTTCAAGGAAGCTGCAGATAGGTCATACAAAGAAGCATTCCAAGCGGTACGACTAGTTTCTGCTGGGCTAGGACGAAATTCAGGCGTGCTCGGTGCCGCTGCCTTTGCTCTCCAGGAGATGAAAAAAGCATCTTTATAAAAGAAATGCAAGGACATAATCTGTCATGAGGTGGAGTAATGAACATTAGTATTGGCAAGCTAAGAGGACTTCAACAATTGGCTGATTCTAAGGGTATGATGACGATGTGTGCCATTGACCACAGGGGCGCACTTAAGCGAGCGCTTAACAAAGAACATCCTGAAACAGTGAATTATCAGGATATGGTTAACTTTAAGCTTGACCTTTGTCAAGCAGTAGAACCTTTTGCCAGCGCCATATTGCTTGATCCGGAATATGGAGCCGGTCAGGCTATAGCTGCAGGTCTTATACCTGGGCACAAGGGGCTTCTTGTCAGTGCGGAAAAAACCGGCTATACCGGAGAACGTGCAGCTAGAATTACCGAGCTTCTGCCCGGCTGGAGCGTAAAAAAAACGAAGAAGATTGGAGCTTCAGCCGTCAAGCTTTTAATTTACTTCAGGCCGGACGTGAAGGATATCGCGTCGAAGCAGCTAGATTTGGTAGCAAGACTGGCCGATCAATGTATTGAAGAAGATATAGCCTTCCTCGTTGAACCGGTGACCTATCCTATAAGTCAAGACGAGGGATCTTCAAAGAAATTTGCTGAGATTAAACCTGGCCTGGTGATCGAAACCGCCCGACAGGTTACTTCCTTGCCCATCGATGTGTTGAAAGCAGAATTCCCGGCAGATATTAAATTTGAACAAGATGAAGGGAAGTTGCTGAAGTTATGTTGGGAGTTAAATCAAGCATCCATGCTACCCTGGGTGCTACTTAGCGCTGGTGTTGACTTCGAGTCGTTCAAGAAACAGGTTAAAATAGCCTGCAAAGCGGGTGCTTCCGGTTTTTTAGCAGGACGTGCACTGTGGCAGGAGGGTGCTCAAATTCGTAATCGAACTGAGAGGATGAGTTTTTTCCAGAATACAGCTGCTCCAAGGTTGAAGGAACTAGCTGTACTGGCTGATAGTTATGGAAAACCGTGGTATTCTAGAATGAGAGCTGACAATGAAAAATTCACTCTCGTAACTGAGGACTGGTATCAAAGTTATCAATAGGTGATATTCTGGCAGGTCGAGGCGGTGATATGAAACGCTCCAACTTTTTTAAAAAGCGAACCAAGATAGTATGTACTATAGGTCCGGCTACTGGCTCAGTTGCCGTAATTGAGCAACTAATAAGGACTGGTATGAATGTCGCCCGATTTAATCTTTCCCACGGTACTTATAATGAACATGCTCGCAATATACAGACAGTACGAAAGCTATCGCAGCGATTGGCAATCCCGGTTGCCATACTTATTGATCTGCCCGGGCCCAAATATCGTACCGGAAAGCTGAAAGATGGGCGAGCTACGCTGAACAAGGGTGCTCAAGTTATACTCACGAAAAGACAAATAGAAGGAGATAATAAGGTGATACCAGTTAATCTTACTACTCTTTCTCAAGATGTAAAAGTTGGGGATACGATTTTAGTTGATGATGGTGCTATGCAATTCAAGGTTCTGGCGAAGCAAGGTACGGATGTTAGTTGCAGGGTTATGATTGGAGGAATTCTGACGGATAAACGAGGACTGGTGGTGCCCGGTATGAGTATCTCCGGTCCTTTCATCACTGACACTCTACGAGAATGTATCGTTTTCACTATAAAACAGCAACCTGATTACCTGGCCCTCTCTTTTGTCAGCAAAGCTCAGGATTTAACCAGTGTAAGATCTATATTGCATAAGAAAGACACGGATATACCGATTATTGCCAAAATTGAAAGGGGTGTGGCAGTTGAAAACTTCGATAGTATACTAGCGGTTAGCGACGGGATAATGGTAGCCAGGGGAGACCTTGGTGTGGATATACCTTTGGAGAACGTACCACTAGTGCAGAAGAAAATAGTCAGGAAATGCAATAAGGCAGGTAAGCCGGTGATTACAGCCACGCAGATGCTGGAATCAATGGTGAGCGCCCCGCGACCAACACGTGCTGAGGTCACAGACATAGCCAATGCCATATTCGACGGAACTGATGCAATCATGCTCTCAGAAGAAACCTCCATAGGAAAGTACCCGGTTCAAGCAGTTAAAACGATGACGAAGATTGCCGGAACAACAGAAGGCGAACTACCCTATAAACAGATGCTTTTGGAGAGAGGCGGTTGGTCGGAGAGCAAGACGGATGAATTGATAAGTTATAGTGCTTGTTATACGGCTCATAGTCTCGGGGCAGTGGCTCTTGTAGCTTTTACCCAATCGGGCAGCACGGCAGGACGGGTGTCGAGATACCGCCCGAGAATGCCTATTTTAGCAATAAGTCCCAGTGCCATTGCAGTTGGGCGACTGCTACTGAGGTGGGGGGTCTATCCCTTTCAAATAGAAGGAGCTTCGTCGGTGGAAGATTTGTTTGCAACGGGGACTAGACTTTCCAAAGAACTGGGACTGGCCAAGCCCCGTGATTTGATAGTAATTACCGGTGGCATTCCTGTTGGGGTAGCGGGCTCAACGAACCTGCTCAAGGTAGAACGAGTAGAATAGTAATGCTGAGAAAGATATCTGCCAAGTCTGCTTCTAATTAGTTCTTGATGATGTTTAATGATGATAAGCTAATGCTAGATGAAAAAGGAACCCCCCAATTTTTTTCGGATAATATTTGATAGTGAACGATTTTTGAGAGATAAAGGAGGCGATAATGATAAAGTGTGCTTTCTATATGGCGCCAAGTGGGGAACTCCTTGATCAGTTAGATAAGAAACAAGTCCAGGATTTGCTAATAAAAAAGGATGGGTTGCTCTGGATTGATATAGAGGATGTAACGGACGAGGATGCCGAATTACTATCTGCTGTATTCGGTTTTCATCCACTGGCGGTGGAAGATTGCATTAGCAGGGATATACATCCACCCAAGATAGATGACTTCGAGGATTATTTATTTGTTATCGTTCATGGTATCAACTACCACACCGAGTCTGAGGTAGTAGAGACAACGGAACTTGCCTTCTTTATGGGTAAAAACTATGTGGTCACCACTCATGATGTGCCCATGAGGTCGATTAGCTCTATGTTAGATCACATTCGAAAGGATGGGCGCCTCATGCGTAGGGGAGCTGATTTCCTGACTCACGACATTATCGATGCTCTGGTGGATAATATTATGCCTACCATTGAGCAGATGGATGAGAAGAATGATCAATTGGAGGACGAGGCACTCCACAAGCCGAAGAGAGAAACATTGATGGCGATTATGCAACTCAAACGCAGCATACTGTCGTTGACGCGGATTATATTGCCTCAGCGGGAAATAGTGAACAGGCTCAGCCGCGGTGAATATAATTTGATATGCGAACGAGCTCAAATATATTACCGCAATATTTTTGACCATCTGGTGCGGATAGAAATGCTCACTCTTGGCCTCAGAGATATGACTGAGAGTGTACTGAGTACTTATCTTTCTTCAGTGTCCAATCGTATGAATGAGGTGATGAAGGTGTTAACGCTTATAGCCACTATCTTTATTCCTCTAACCTTCATTGCGGGAATCTACGGCATGAACTTTGCAAATATGCCTGAGTTGGCATTGAGGTATGGATACTTTGTTATTTTGGGTGTAATGGCAGTGATTGGCATTTCTCTGGCAGTCTATTTTAGGAGAAAGAAGTGGCTATAAGATTTATGAGCGAATGCTGTGTCTCTGGCATCTAAATTTAGAAAGCGACGTTATTAACTCACAATATTACATACAGATAGTGTCATGCATGGTTCAGCATAACCCAAATAGGAGGTTTTGATATGGCTTATGTAGGCATCTTATTAATAGCTATCCTGGTTTCTTTTATCATTGTGCGAATTGGAGGCTTCGCCCTTCAATTAACCGGGATAGAACCCGATGTAGCCAGATTTCAGGCTTTATCTGCTTTTTCAGGAACGGGCTTTACGACGAGAGAAGCTGAACGGGTAGTAGGACACAAAACGAGGCGTAGAATTG
The DNA here is from genome assembly GCA_041551495.1 of Dehalococcoidia bacterium. GTDB lineage: Bacteria > Chloroflexota > Dehalococcoidia > GIF9 > AB-539-J10 > RBG-13-51-36. The sequence goes on along the minus strand of JBFEMR010000026.1, from coordinate 1,449 downwards.
TGACAATTCTCATTATACTGGGAAATGCCGGCACTGTTACTGTAATCGCCACCCTAGTGGCGTCTTTCACCCAGGTGGAAGGTTACCTCTGGTTTTTTATTCGGCTGGTTATAATAATTGCAGGTATATTCGGTCTTTATCGGTTAATTATCAGAAGCAATGTTGGCCAGCGGTTTCTTGATTGGCTGCAAAAACCAATTGTAAACAGAGTGCTTAGGGAGACTCCAGCAGTTGAGGAAGTATTCCATGTTGAGAAGGACTGGGCTATCAGCCTTGTTATGGTAAAAGCCAGTTCGGACAGCATTGGTTTATCTGTGGCTGATATCACCGCGAAAGGGGATATAGAAATCCTCAGTATAGACAGGGCCGGTACTAACCTGACTAAACCAAATAGCGAGGAAAGAATCGTGGGAGGAGACAGGCTTCTGGTTTATGGTAATAGAAAGTCAGTTAAGCGAGTCTTGGGCTAGTAACTGTACTGATTTTCTAGCTTGTCCTGCCGAATTCCTTCTCTAGTTGATGAGAACTGAAATGAATCATGGTTGGGCGGCCGTGAGGACAGGATCGCGGTTGTTTGGTTTGCTCTAGATGTTTTATTAACTGCCTCATTTCCTCAATGCTTAGTTGCTGTCCAGCTCTGATAGAACCATGGCAAGCCAGAGATTCGGCTATCTTTTCCTCCCAGGGGTTGGGGTTGTTTTTATTGGCGAGTTGATCAAGTAGGGCACACATTATCTCGACAATATTAGTCTTAGCTATTAGTGCCGGTATGGCTCGTATCACATAGCTTCTATTTCCAAAAGGCTCCATGGTGAAGCCAAACTCACCTAGAGATTCCTTACTGGTTCTCAACGTCTCTTCCTCCCTGGGACTAAGCTCTATAGTTATCGGCTGAAGTAATCCCTGTACTTCAACTTCCTTCTGCGCCCACTGTGCCAAAATTCGGTCATATTGTATGCGCTCATGAGCAGCATGCTGGTCTATGAGATAAAGCCCGCTGGGTCCCTCCGCGATAATATATGTGTTGGCTAATTGACCTAATACCCTTAAAACCGGTAATTCTGTAGTCGGTAGCTGATCGACCATAAAAGTCGGTTCGCTCTCCATCAGCATACGAGGGCTCTGCCACTGCTCTGAGCTTACTGGGAAGGGTATCGATTTTATACTAGCTATCGGAGTCTTGGCCAACGCCTTTTCTATGGCTTTCTGGATACTGCGGAAAACCGCTTGCTCATGGCAAAACTTTACCTGAGCTTTGGCAGGGTGAATATTCACATCAAGCTCCTGAGCAGGTAAAAAGATATTGATTACTGAAATAGGATGCTTACCATCCATTAGTAGGCCGTGATAAGCTTCCTCGGTTGCTCTGGATAACAAAGGACTGCGCACCCACCGTCGATTGATAAAAAAACTAAAATAATTTCGACTAGAACGGGTTATAGAAGGTGG
>JBFEMR010000025.1:0-9122 GCA_041551495.1 Dehalococcoidia bacterium | reverse complement strand
GACCGGTTGGATCCTAGAGCTCAACCCTGGTGATCCAGCATACATAAGCTACGAAATTCCTGAGGAGTCCACCGGAATGGGCCTGGTCGGCGCAGCTAGGGGTGCCCTAGGGCATTGGATAAACATAAAAGAGGGTAAAATTGCCAATTACCAGGTTATAACCCCCTCTACATGGAATATCTCACCCAGGGATGACGAAGATCAACCCGGACCATTGGAACAGGCTATCACGGGAACTAAGATAAAGGATGAGGCTAATCCCTTCGAGATAGTGCGCATTGTGAGGGCTTTCGACCCATGCCTGGCTTGTTCTATACATTTCCTCAGCCCTAAAGGGCAAGACCTGGGGAAATTTAGGGTTTGCTAGCAATAATTCAAAGGAATATAAGGAATGGGAAAACTTGTTTTAGGAATAGGGAATGCTCTATTAGGGGACGAAGGGATTGGTTGTCATGTGATAAATGCTTTAGCAGACACCCCTCTGCCCGACGTAAGAATAATAGATGGGGGAACATGCCCTGATTTATGGCAGTTTATCGGGGATACTGATAAATTGGTCATAGTAGATGCTGTTAATGGTGGAGGAACACCTGGACAAATTTATCGTTTTCACCCTGAAGATATTTCTCTAGAACAAAAGCCATTTTTATCCGTGCACGATATGGGTTTTGTGGATAACTTAAGACTAATGCAGCTTCGGCATAATATACATGAGACTGTAATTATTGGGGTCGAACCCAAGAACATCAACTTGGGATTAGAACTATCGCCGGAACTCCAATGTAAAATGCCTCAGATAATAGACATAGTTTTATTAGAACTTAATAATACAAATCCTAAAGGAGAGATGAAATGTTGATTTCAGAGCAAAAGCCATTTGAAGAAATTCTAGGTTATCTTAACGGGGATAAGAATATATTCCTCATTGGTTGCAAGGGTTGCGCCGAGGGATGGGGAAGTGGGGGAGAAAAACAAGTAGCAGAAATGGGGGAAAGGTTGCATGAACAAGGCAAAACTATTACTGGTTCAGTAGTTGTGGATATGCTGTGCAATAGCGCGTTAACCAGATTAAAACTCAGAACGTACAAAAAGGAAATCGCTGCTGTCGATTCTATCCTGGTTCTAACAGATGGGGCCGGAGTGCAGACTGTAGCAGAATTAGTGAATAAGGTAGTACATCCTGGCTGTAACACTCTTTCCTCAGGTGGTGCTCATGCAGAGTGGAAAGAGGCAGAGCGTTGCCTTGAGTGCGGTGATTGTATGCTGGAATTCACTGGCGGTATTTGTCCTATCGCTCGATGTTCAAAGCATCTGCTTAACGGTCCCTGTGGTGGCTCACAAGGTGGCAAGTGTGAAGTCGATCCGGATATACCCTGCGTCTGGCAAGAGATTGTCGATCAACTTGACAGAATAGGACAGCTTAATAAATTGGAAAGGCTTGTGACACCGAAGAATTGGAGTGTTAGCCTTATATCAGGACCGCCAGTTAAAAGGTTCCCGTAGATGTTACTATGAGTTAAACGATTGGAGGCACAAATGAAAACTAAAAGCAATCTGGAAAGGGTGCTAGAGGCTGGACAGTTTGCTGTAACGGGCGAACTGGGACCACCACAAAGCGCTGATGCCGAAGTAATCAGGAAAAAAGCGAAAATACTCAAAGATCATGTAGATGCTTGCAATGTCACCGATGGTCAGACTGCAGTAGTTCGTATGGCATCCTGGGCAGCTTGTTCTATAGGTAAGGAAGAAGGTCTGGACCCCATTGTGCAGATGACCTGTCGTGACCGGAATCGTATAGCCCTCCAGATGGATATTTTAGGCATATCCGCACTGGGCCTCAATAATATATTGTGTCTCACTGGCGATCATCAGAAATTCGGCAACCATCCTATGGCCAAAGGTGTTTATGACCTAGATTCCATTCAATTTGTCAGAATGGTGAAAGATATGCGGGATGAACGAAAATTCCAATGTGGCGAGGAGATGACTTTTGAGCCTCGGCTTTTCATCGGAGCTGCTGCTAATCCTTTTGCTGATCCTTTTGAGATCCGGGCGGCACGCCTGGGTAAGAAGGTGGCGGCAGGGGCAGATTTTATCCAAACCCAGATTATCTACAACGTGGATAAATTCGCTGAATGGATGAAAATGGTACGGGACAGGGGATTACATGAAAAGGTGAAGATACTGGCTGGCGTTGCTCCCATTAAGTCAGTTGGTGCTGCAAAATATATGAAGACCAGAGTCCCTGGAATGGATGTGCCTGACAGTGTTGTTGCCCGTCTTCAAGGGGTGCCTAAGGAGCAGGTGTCTAGGGAGGGTGTCAAGCTCTGCATTGACATCATCAATCAACTACGTGAAATTGATGGTGTGTCGGGTGTTCATATCATGGCTATCGAGTGGGAGGAAGTAGTGCCTGAGATAGTAGAAGCAGCTGGACTTTTACCCCGCCCTTAGTTAACTTCATAATGGAGAATCAACATCATTCATCACCAGGTTCCCGAGAACAAGGTTTTGAGCTTTCCTACAAGCTTGCTCGGGAGCAGTTGTCCAAAATCGACGATATAGAGGAACAATGCCACAAAAGTGGTGCACAATATGTAGGGCTCAATAATAAGATAATTATCGATTATTTGAATCAACCATATTACATCACGATTCCCGATGTCGAAATATCGTTGGCAGATAGTAAAACGGAAGTTCCACTGAAGGACAAAATCCTGATACTTCACTATTTCACCTTGTCAAAGGGAACCCCGCCTACCGGTATATCGATTAACTATAAACAGTTGCCCGGCGGTATCAGCTATTTTCCAGCATTTTCCCAAAGAGCCATAAATCCTTTCGTAAAGCACTTTGGCCAAAAGCCTGATTTACTAATAGAGCTCTCGGCAAAATTGGGTGGTTATAAAGCGGATCAAGGAGATGTATCCGTAACCATCAATGCCTTCAATCATGTACCTATAACCTTTACTTTGTGGAGAGGTGATGAAGAATTTTCTCCCGGTGGAGCGATATTGTTTGATGCCAATATTTCCGATTATCTCCCTAGCGAGGATATAACCGTGCTTTGCGAAACTATTGTTTGGAAGCTAATTAAAAGTATTCCCACCACCTAATCCAACGCCCCCCTCAGCTATCGCCTTGATACGAAATGAGTAATCCCAGTCCAGCTATTTGCCTGAAAGTCTCTGCTTATGATATAGTCCAAGCTCTGAAGCTACTCTTTAGAACTTAGTTGGTCGGATGTTTGGTGATGATTATGTCTAGTTATTAAATCCCCCAATTTAGTTTATTCAGTTTAAAGCGATGTAGGTTACTGTTGTTCGTTAAGAAAGGAACAGGTGATGGTTGAAGACGGCTTAATTACATTGAATATCGATGACAAGAACATAAAGGCTAAGCAGGGGCAAACAATACTGGAAGCCGCTAAAAACGTCGGAATTTATATTCCCAGTCTTTGCTACTATCCCGGTTTGAAGCCGCTCCCTCAAGTAATTCCTGACGAGGCTTGCCAGCTTTGCATCGTTGAAGCCAATGGTAACCTCGTACTTTCCTGTGTCACTCCTGCCTCTGATAAAATGGTAGTTAAGACAAAGACACCCAAGGTACGAGAGATACAGCAAAAAAACCTGCTTGCCATTTTAGTTAGACAACCTAATGATATCTGCTTTGAAAAAAGGGATTGTGAACTTCATAGAGCTATCGACCATATCGGTTTAAAGGATATACCTGTCCATGTCTCCAGGTCTTTACCTATCTTGAACGACAACCCCTTCTTCGTGCGTGATTCTAGTTTTTGTATTTTATGTAACCGTTGTATTCGTGTCTGCTATGACATAAGGGGAATGGGGGTAATTGAACCCGCATTTCCGTGTTACAAGGCTTGCCCTGCCGGCATTGATATTCCTCGTTATATCCGCCTTATAGCCCGGGGGAGACCCAGCGCGTCCCTGGCAGTGATAAGGGAAAAGGTCCCATTCCCTGCTGTATTGGGCAGAGTATGTGCCGCCCCGTGTCAGAAGGAATGTCGGCGTGGTTTGGACGTTGATGAAACGCTATACATCAGAATTCTCAAGCGTTTTGCTGCCGATAATGGTGATGATAGCTGGAAAAAGCAAGCTAAGTTCCTCCCATCAACAGGCAAGAGCGTAGCAGTGATCGGGGCTGGCCCAGCCGGTCTCACATGTGCTTACTATCTGGCAAAATTGGGGCACAAAGTAACCATATTTGAATCTCTTCCCGAGCCAGGTGGAATGATGAGAGTAGGGATTCCTGAATATCGCCTCCCTAGAAACATACTTTCTGATGAAATCCGTGACATTGAGAATGCGGGTGTGGAAATCAAACTGAATTCTCGCATCGAGTCCCTGGATTCCGTTTTCAAACAGGGATACCAGGCAATTTTCCTTGGCATCGGTGCTCACAAGGAAATGAAGCTAGGGGTCGAGGGTGAGGAATTAACTGGGGTAATCGGGTGTGTGGAATTCCTGCGGCGATTCAATCTCGGAGAGCAGGTAAAAGTAGGAGCTAAGGTAGGCGTAATTGGAGGAGGAAACGTTGCCATAGATTCTGCTCGTGCGGCTTTGCGGCTTGGTGCTAAAACGGTGACCATTTTTTACCGCAGGACAAAGAACGAGATGCCAGCGCAACAGGAAGAGGTAGAACAAGCATTGGAAGAAGGAGTTGAAATCATCTTTCTCGTCGCTCCATCTAAGATTTTCAAGGATAATGGTAATCTGAAGCTAGAATTAATCCGTATGGAACTCGGAGAACCCGACTCCAGTGGCAGGCGCCGACCTGTTCCCATCAAGGGAAGCGAGTTTACTGCTGGTCTTAATACTTTAATTGCTGCCATTGGCGAGCAACCGGATGTTCCTGAGGGGTTTCATGTCGAAGTAGGACGGGCAAACATAGTAAAAGCTAATACAGACTTAAGTACAAACAGAGAAGGCGTTTTCACTGGGGGTGATTGTGAGACTGGTCCAGCTTTAGTTATCAATGCTATTGCTGCAGGAAGGAAAGCAGCTCAGTCAATTGATCGCTATCTTGGGGGCAAGGGAGATATTACAGAGCATCTCGTTCCCGCCGAGGAGGCTACTGAGTGGCTGGAAGAAATACCAATAGGAGAGAGATTAGCTACTCTTTCATATCTTGCACCCAAGACCCGTATTGAAGGACTTTCAGAAATTGAGCAGGCAATGACTTGGGAAACAGCAGTTGCTGAAGCTCGCCGCTGCCTCCAGTGTAATGCAATTGCACCCTTAGAAGGGCAAACCCTTCGCGAGCTCGGTTGTGAATTTTGTGGTGCCTGCGTAGACTCCTGTCCCACAGGTGCCCTTGCTGATGCGGCTACTCTTGGCATTGCTAGTCCCGACCGTGTTATTACCACGATTTGTCCCTATTGTGGTGTCGGCTGTCAACTCAAACTCGAAGTCAAGGATGAGAAAATAATAGCCTCCAAGCCTGATCCAGATGGTGCAGCTAATCACGGGCAGGCATGTGTCAAGGGTCGATTTGGCATAGCTGAGTTTGTCCATCACCCTGAGAGGCTGACCGCTCCCTTGGTAAGACGGAATGGAGTACTGAAAGAGGCATCGTGGGAGGAAGCGTTACAGATGGTGGCTGAAGGATTGAAGCGCTTTTCACCGCAGGAAACAGCATTAATTGCCTCAGCCAAGTGCACCAATGAAGAGAACTACGTTATGCAAAAATTCGGTCGAGCAGTGCTGGGCACCAATAATATTGACCACTGTGCCAGATTATGTCACGCCCCTACTGTGGCTGGTTTAGTCCAAAGCTTCGGTAGTGGTGCTATGACCAATTCTATCAACGAAGCTGAGGGTGCTGCTTGTGTATTTGCTATCGGGACCAATACTACAGTAAGCCACCCTGTAATCGGGTTACAGGTAAAGAGAGCGGTTCAAAATGGAGCTAGGCTTATCGTTGCCAATCCTATGAAAATTGACATTTGCCGCTTTGCCGACATCTGGCTTCGACTGCGCCCAGGCACTGATGTCGCCTTGCTGATGGGAATGATGAGGGTTATAGTGGATGAGAAACTGCTTGATTCATCCTTTATAGAGCAACGTTGTCAGGATTTTGATGCCTTTAAAGACTCGCTGTCAGACTTCGACCTTGACTTTGTGGAACAGGTGACAGGAGTACCATCGAAGCAGATAGCGGATGCAGCCCGCATCTACGCCACTAGCAAACCAGCTACTATTCTCTTCTACACCATGGGTATTACACAGCATTCGCATGGCACTGACAATGTACTGGCTACTGCCAACCTGGCAATGCTTACGGGAAACGTTGGTAAGCCTTCAAGTGGGGTTAATCCACTCAGGGGTCAGAATAATGTGCAGGGTGCCTGTGATATGGGTTCCTTGCCTAACGTCTACCCTGGTTATCAGGCTGTAAGCGATCCGGCCATCAGAGAAAAGTTTGAAACTGCCTGGGGATGCTCACTGCCTCCATCCCTTAAGGATAAGTTTGGGATTACCTGGGCATGCTCATTACCATTAGCTCCAGGGTTGACCTTAGTTGAGATGTTTGATGCCGCATACCGCAAAGAAATAAAGGCTATATATTTGATTGGCGAGAATCCAGTACTAAGCGATCCTGATGCCCAGCATGTTCAAGAAGCGCTGTCTCGCCTTGATTTCCTTGTTGTTCAGGATATATTTCTTTCTGAGACAGCAAAACTCGCCCATGTTGTCCTGCCCGCGGCAAGCTTTGCCGAAAAGGATGGTACTTTTACTAACACGGAGCGCCGCGTGCAACGAGTAAGGAAAGTTATAGATCCCGTGGGCGATTCCAAACCGGACTGGTGGATTGTTTGTCAGGTAGCCAAAAAGTTGGATGCCAAGGGCTTTGACTATAGCGATCCGTCCGACATAATGGAAGAAATCCGCAATCTTACTCCTAGCTACGGTGGTATAAGTTACCAGAGATTAGAGAATGGTGGACTCCAGTGGCCTTGCCCTACTGATGATCATCCCGGTACACCGATATTACACACGAATATTTTTACTAGGGGCAAAGGTAGATTTATCCCATTACAATATATTCCTTCAGATGAGACGCCAGACGAGAATTATCCGTTGATTCTCACCACAGGGCGCAGCTTGTATCACTTCCATACGGGGACAATGACTCGCAAGGTAACTGGACTTAACATCATAGAGCCTGAAGGTGTAGTGGAAATAAACCCACAGGATGCTTCACAGCTTGGCATAGCTCAAAATGACAAGGTGAAAGTCAGTTCCCGACGTGGTGTAGTGACCACTAAAGCTAAAATAACTGAAACAATGCCGCCTGGGGTGGTATTCATGGCTTTTCATTTTGCCGAAAGTGCTGCTAATATCCTTACCAATCCCAAGCTTGATCCGGTATCTAAAATTCCCGAGCTCAAGGTCTCAGCAGTAAAAGTAGAGAAACTATAAATCACTTTACAGGAATAGCTTGTGAAGAATGAAAGCTTCAGATCTCGAGAAAGGGAAGCGACTTCACCAGTTGCTCAGTAAATGTTGTCTTGATTATAAAGCTGGGTCGGTGCTTTAACTATTATATTTGTTCCCTTTCCTATTTGGGAACTGACTTCAATCTCCCCACCTACTAACCGAATTCTTTCTGCCATACCAGTAAGCCCCAACTTACCTTGACCGGCAAAATCACTTAGCTGATGGGGAAGATAAAACCCCTTGCCGTTATCAGTAATTGTCACCCTGATTACAGTTTCCTGGCAATCAACCGTGATACTGGCTTCAGACGCTCCAGAATGTCGCTGAACGTTATTTAAAGCTTCTTGAACAATACGGAATAGAACCAGCTGTGTTTCTGGTGCTAATGATGGAATGGCATCAATTTTTACCTGGACTTCAATCCCAGTGAGATTATTCATTTCCTGAGCCAACCATTTGATTGCTGGCACCAACCCTAAATCATCCAGAATACCTGGCCTCAGAGCCTGGGCGTATCGCTTTATGCCCTGGTAAATTTGTTTAGACAGTTCATATAGTTGATCCAATTCATTTCTCAACTCTCCAGGTAGAGAATTATCTGATTGAGAGGCAATATTATCGATACCGTGTGTCAGAAGTAATATTTGCTGAGAGGTATCGTCATGTAGTTCACGGGCGAGGCGTTTTCGTTCTTCTTCCTGGGCTTGGAGAACTTGACTGAGATAGAATTGCAGATTATCCCGTAACTTCCTCTCCTCAGTTATATCACGAGCCATATTTTGGAAAGACTGAGGTTTGCCATCGCTAAATATAACACGCGTTGCTAACTGCATGATTGCTTCAGACCCATCTTTCTTGATTAATCTCTGCTCATAGCGCTGCTCCATGGCTTCGCCTCTAAGTAGCCTATCTTTCACCTGTCTTGCTAGAGTTAGTGCCTCTGGGTTAAGGAACTCGCGGATATTCATGCCAATTGACTCTGAAACCGAATAGCCTGTGAGTTTTTCACAAGCTTTATTGACTAAAGTAATATTACCGTTTAAATCATGGATCCAGATAGCATCACTAGCGTTGGTAAACAACTCTTCATAATTCCGCCGTACCAATTTCATATCACTGATAGTTTTTCTTAGTTTCTCTCGTTGCCGTTTGTTCTGACGGTAGGCTACCATAAGCATGATTGCCAAAGCGCTAATAACCAGTACAGCGAGACTCTCCAGGAGTACATCTCTAAGATCGGGAGAAATAAGAAATGTGCGAATCAGCATTGCTACAGCGCTTGACAACCACACTGCGACGCTCCCGATGATTCCCAATGTCCATCCTGCATACAATATCAACAAGAGATATAGCAGTCGCTCAAAACTGTGTCTTGAAATCTCTAAAACAGCAGGAAGTGAAAGCTCACTCAAGAAAGGTATATGAGATAGGAGCTGGGTGAAATGAGATATGGTTAAGAAGAGGAATAGTACGATTATGATCCAGAGGTGAAGGTTTCTTAACCCCGGGGTATGTTCTCGGTGTTTTCTAAGGTAACCAATCCCCATTGTAGTCCTTTGACTATTGCCTCACTGCGCGAAGCAACATTCAACTTATTAAAAACACTGGTCAAGTGAGCCTTGACGGTGCGTTGACTTAGAAACAATTCCTCTGCTACTT
>JBFEMR010000024.1:0-9443 GCA_041551495.1 Dehalococcoidia bacterium | reverse complement strand
GCAGGCCACGAAGGCTTAATGGATGCGGCTAAGGCAATGTCCATGACCGTGGCTGATATTCTCCAGCCAGGAATGCTTGACACGATTAAGCAGGAATTTCAAAGCGGTTAGGGTAAACATTCGCAATCTGAAGGTAAAAGTCGTTGGTATCATTAATAAATGTAAAGCCTGCTCTAATTTGTACAAATTAGCTTAAATCTCTGTATAAGCAGAAGGCTACCTGGGTGGTGGCAACTGTGATTTACGTGACGGGTTAAGGATTCAAGCCATAGTAAAACCGAGGTTGAATCTCATTTGAGATGCTGTAGCACACCGAATCGAAGGTGATTAGTCAGTTGAGTAACCCATGCCAAAAAGCAATAGAAATGTTACAATATCAAAGTTAGAGATGGCCGGTGTCTTTGCGGTTATCGGCTTTGAGCCCAATAATAGCCAATGGCGGGGTTGTTACTTTTAGACAAAGAAAACTACATAATCACCTATGAAATCATGAAGACGAAGATTCCGAGACTATTTTTCATTGTAGATAACACTACTGCGGCCATATCAGCAGAGACGTTGTTACAATTCTAAGCAAAGTGAGGAATTTTATGAAAGTTGTATTATTAGAAGATTTACCGGGGAGGGGGAAGGCTGGAGAGATAAAAGAAGTGAGCAATGGTTATGCCAGGAATTTCCTTTTGCCCCGGGGTTTAGCCCTGCTAGCAACGCCCACGATAATCAAGCAGGTCGAGTCCCGGCTAGAGCAGGAGAAACTTGAAGAGAGTATTGACCGGGACAAACTAGGTGAACTGGCACAACAAATCGAGGGAAAGGAAATTCACTTTCAAGCTCGTATGGGTGCCGGGGAACGCTTATTTGGCTCTATTACGGCTGCCGACGTAGCTGAAAAATTAAGTCAGGCTATAGGTTCTGTTATTGATAAAAAGAAGATAGATATAGAGAAATCTTTACGCAAAACAGGCAGCCATCAAGTAGCGGTCAAGTTAGCCAGCGACCTTAACCCGCAAATTACGGTGGTCATCGAGGAGGAAAAAGAACCAGAGACAGAGGCGGAGATAGAGAAGAAAACAGATAAAAAGACGGAGAAGAAAGTAGATAAGAAGGAAAGGAAGAAAACAGAGAAAAAAGCAGAGAAGAAGACAGAAAAGAAGTCGAAGTTAAAAGAGAAAGAAGAGGAGGAAGAGAAGAAGGATTAGGCATGGTAGAGGAAAAATTACCGCCGCATGATATCGAAGCCGAGGAGGCAGTAATTGGATCCCTGCTTATTGACCCTGACGCAATATTAAAGGTTGCTGCTTCCCTGAAGGCCGAGGATTTTTTTTCGGAAACGAATCGGCTGATTTATCAAGCTTGTCTCTCCATTTACCAGCGCAACGAAGTTATAAACCAGATCACGGTGGCTCATGAGCTAATGCGTCAGGACAAGCTTGAGCAAATTGGTGGTGCTGCCTTCCTAAGCCATTTGATAAGTAATGTACCCACATCCCTGCATGTTGAATATTATGCTCAAATAGTATCCAATACAGCAGTGATGCGGCGGCTGATCGCCGCCGCCGGGCAGATCGAGGCCCTTGGCTACGAAGCCAGCCCTGATGTTGAGGCTAGCCTCAATGACGCTGAAAATATCCTGTTTAAAGTGCGAGCCAGGCAGGGTCTTCGAGGCCTTGTTCCGATTCGCGAGGTTCTAGGTCAATATTTTGAGGGATCTGGGCCATCTACTACGCTTAGGACAGGGGAAATACCTCATATTCTAACTGGTTTTACTGCCTTGGATGATTTTTTAGGAGGATTACAGAGGACTGACTTAATCGTTCTAGCCGCCAAGACTAGTTTGGGTAAGACCAGCTTGGCCCTAAATGTTGCCAGAAATGCCGCTATTAACCAGAAGGCCTGTATTGCGCTATTCAGTTTGGAGATGTCCCAAGAGGCAGTAGTACAGAGACTTCTGGCCAGCGAATCCGGGGTGGATTCTGGAAAGGTTCGTCTTGGGCGCTTTAGTGAGAAGGATGAGATAAAAATTATGGAAGCCAGCGGCGTCTTATCCGAGGCACCCATCTATCTCGATGATTCGCCTATGCTTCGGGTAGTAGATATAAGGAGCAAGGCCCGACGGCTTCACTTCGAACGCGGCATCGACCTGATTATCATCGATTATCTGCAACTGATACAGGTCGATGGCAAAAATGAAACCCGAGTCCAAGAGCTCAGCAACATAACTCGTGCCCTAAAAACTTTGGCCCGGGAACTGAATGTGCCTGTCTTAGCCCTATCGCAACTAAGTCGGGCCATCGAAGCGCGTCCCTCCCATATACCTCAGCTTTCTGACCTGCGCGAATCTGGCAGCATTGAGCAGGATGCTGACGTGGTCATTTTCATTCACCGGGAAGATCTGAATTATTCTGCTGAAGATTGGAGCAAGGTACATGATATTGAAACGGAACCTTATCCCCGCGGCATCGCCGATATTATCATAGCCAAACACCGCAACGGTCCTTTAGGACAAAGAAAGCTGCGCTTCCTGGAAAGGGTTGTCAAATTTGATAACGTAGAGGCTGAGCTGATTTCTGCCTCTTAGGGGTAAAAAGATGCCTGAACGGCAACTATCAAGCTCTCAAAGGAAAACAGATTTTATCTCCTTGCCTGATTCTTTCTTTACCCAGGTATTGCCTAAAATTCAAGACCTGGTTGAGCTTAAGGTAGTGTTATATGTCTCTTATCTTATACTGCGAAAACAAGAGCGTCCCTACTCCATAACTTATAAAGAGTTGCTATCCCATAGACTAATAGCCACCATGGGCGAGGAGGCACTTCGCCAGGCTTTGAACTCGGCTGTAGAGCACGGTGCTCTATTACACTCGACCTTAAATATAAATGGAGTACCCGAGGATGTTTATTCTCTGACCGATGCTAGGCATCAACCATCAGCTATCAATATTTTTACCCTCTACGAGCAGAATATCGGCATAATACAGCACATGATTGTTGAAGAACTTAAGGAAGCAGAGAGGCTTTATCCACCCCGGTGGATTGAAGAAGCCTTTAAGGAAGCAGTTACGTTGAATAAACGCAGCTGGAGATATATCGCCCGCATCCTGGAAAGATGGGCTAGCGAAGGTAAAGACAGTGGAGAGTATAAGAGAGACATTAAAAAGGATGACCCAGACAAATATGTCAAGGGCAAATACGGACACCTCGTCCAAAGATAACGTTCCCCCGGAAGAAGACGCGGGTGAAATCTGCCCTGTTTGCAAAGGGGCGGGTTTTGTTCATCCTGCTCTGGATTCGGGGAAAGTTGATTTCAGCCGGGTGGTACCCTGCCGATGCAGTAAGGGGGAACTGAGAAAGAAAAAAACAGAATATCTTGAGAAATACAGCAATTTGGGTTACCTGTCACAGCTTACCTTCGACAATTTATCTCCTAAAGGAAGGACTAGCCGTCATTCTGAGCGAAGCGAAGAATCTCATGAACACTTTGCTCAAGTCTACCAGGCTGCCAAAGCCTTTGCTGATAATCCCCAGGGTTGGCTGGTATTTTCAGGCCCCAGCGGCTCCGGGAAAACACACCTGGCCTGTGCTATCGCCAATCATCGTATCAGCTCAGGGGAGCCTGTATTTTACATCGGTGCTGCCGACCTCCTCGACTACCTCCGCTCTGCCTTCAGCTCGACCAGCGACACCACCTATGACGATTTGTTTGACCACGTGAAGAATGTGCCCCTATTAGTACTTGATGATCTTATACTTGGAAGCGCTACTCCTTGGGCTAAGGAGAAGCTGGAACAACTCCTTCATCATCGCTTCAATGCCAGGTTGGCCACGGTAATCACCACCGATGTACCGCTGGAAAAAATGGATGAACGCTTACGCGGCCATCTTGCCGATAATGAATTCTGCCAGGTATGGATGATTGAACCGGCATCGCCTCTGGAATCTCAGGGTGGCTTAGAATTAGAGCTATTACGAAATATGACCTTTGATAATTTTGACCAAAAGAGGCTGGAACTAACCCTGGAGCAGCGTGAATGTTTGCGTACAGTTTTCGATGGAGTAGAAAAATTCGCTCGCTCACCAGAAGGCTGGTTAATATTGCTAGGTGTCAATGGCTGTGGTAAGACTCATCTGGCAGCAGCTATCGCTAATTATCAGCTGGCGCAAGGAAAACCGGTCTTGTTTGTGGTTGTTCCCGACCTTCTGGACCATTTGCGTTCTACATTCAGTCCGGATAGCAAAATATCCTATGACGAATTTTTTGAGAGGATCAAGGAAGTCCCACTGCTGATACTCGATGACTTCGGGGAGCAATCGGTCACGCCCTGGGCTCAGGAGAAGCTGTATCAATTGATAAACTACCGTTACAATGCCCGGTTGCCAATGGTGGTCACTTCATGTCTCTCTTTAGAGGAGATTGAAACACGAATCAGTTCACGAATGGTGGACCCCAAAATAGGCATGGTATTCAACATCAACATTCCTGATTATCGGGGTAATGTTAAGCATACACGGCAACCCAAACGCTACTGATCTGATCATTTCGCAATTGGTCTCTGCCCTTGACTCGCTGAATGATAAATTATCCTCAGTCAGCTTCCATCTTTGAGAAGAAGTAAGAACCTAATGTTGCCAAAGCTAAACTTAATATAATAAGAACCGTAAAATCGAGCCAAAGGGGGAAAGCGGAAACACCAGTAAGAGTGCCTCTCAACCCATCAACACCATATGTCAAAGGGTCGATGTACATTATATATCTCAACCAGGACGGCATAGACTGTATAGGGAACAAGGCACCCGATAGGAGGAATATGGGAAAGATTATTAAGTTCATTATCGCCATAAAACCTTCCAGATTGCCTCTCCCTCTGCGACTTCAAATGAAATTTGGTCTACAGCAACAAGATGACCGTAGATCTTGGTTAGATTGTCAACTCTTATTGCCCGTCGTGCTTAGTTCCCGCCAACAAGCTCTTGACCGAGGCGAAACGCATCTTCCAGAGCAGTAGGATGCTCCTTAATTTGAGCTTTATTATCAATTCCCCTGACCAATAAATCGCCGGAATATTTCACACCTATAGCATCAAAGAAATACTTCACGGTGAGCACCGCCCCATCAAAAAGCTTTTCACCTCGCGTAGCGCCTACCGAGATAAAAACCCCTCTGCGAGCTCGTTTATCTTCCTTACCCATACCCAGCACATGCCTCCTTGCCCAAAGCGCCTGGCACCTGTCTATTACAGCTTTCGCCTGGCCGGTCACCCCATAGAAGAATATCGGTGAAGCAAAAACGATGTGGTCTGCTTCCAGAAACTTACCATAGAGCGCTTGCATATCATCTCTAATTGTGCAGTTGCCATCCTTGAAGCAGGCGTATATTTCCAGGCATGGCGACACCTTGAGTTTCGAAACCTGAATTTTTTCGACCTCAGCTCCGGCCTCCCTGGCACCTTCCAGTGCCTTATCGAGAAGAATGTCTGTATTGCTCTGCTTTCTGGGGCTGCCCATAATGCCTAAAACCTTCATAGTGCCCTCCTTTTATTAATTATAGCGCCCCGGATAGAATTAGACATAAGACATATAAGCCGAAACCCAGGATGAAACATTGAATAAGCGTTAAATCCTATGCTCTATACGTCATATTTATTTTTAAGTATCTGCGAAAGTTCAGATAAGAAGGCAAATGCCTTCTCAACGAGCTCTTCCTCGATGCTTGAGACCTGGCATTTGCCTACTGTCTTACCGTCCGTGTTGATTTGGCCTAAATCGCTAAGGCAGCATCTGGCGGGGGCTACCAATGCCTGCCTGGCAATTTGATTCAAGGACAAACCTGCGCTTTCCGAAATTACCTCCCAATAGTTTGAGAGAATTCCAGCCAGTGTTTCCGGTGTTTGTGTGGCCAGAGCTGTGGATTCAGTGGGTACAATACCCCACGAAATAACACCTCCACTCTTGATAAAATCAGCCACGCTACCAGCGTATTCCACGGGCATAAACCCGATTTGATATGCGTCAAAGGACAGGATTTCCACTCCTAACTCTAACAGGTACGGCAAATTCACCTCCGCGCAAAGGTGTAGCCCTTTGGGCCCGTCCAATCCCTCAACAAACTTAAGGTAGTCCTCTCTGGCATGTTGGTCGTTATACCCGGAAAAACCGCTGAATACATAGCTCAACCCCGGTTCATCCACCCAGACAAAGGCGTTAGAGTTCCTCTTCTTGAGTTGCCGATACTGCATGTTGACTTTCCTCTGAATGAAATCAAACAGAATGGCCCTCGCCTCTTCGTTATAGATAATCGGCTTCAGGTCTTCGTCTAATACTTTCAAGCCAAAACTCACCGGGCCTGTAACTTGTCCCCGTATGGCCTTATAACCTCGAAGTTCCCTTGAGAGAAACTTGTGAAATACCTCGGAATACTCGGCGGTGAGCGTAAAGGTATCCGGGTTATCCATTTTCATGAAATATCCATCGAGTTCTTGTTCAAACTGTGCAGTATTGAACACGAGCCTTTCCTTTTTAAAGTCAATAGCTATACCGGGGAAATTCTGCGATGCCTGAACATACATATCCTCATACAAGCTCACTTTTGGAAGCTGTGGCCAGAATGGGATGTCCAGGCTTAAAGCAAGGTCCAGCGCTCGATCAATATCCCCGTGGGGCATGATCCCCATAGCGGTTGTGCTACAACGCGCCTCAAATTCTACCACGAATTTCTGACCTCCCTTTCTACAAATATTCCTTAAATCATAGCACGGAGGCAGAAATTTTTTGGATGTCCTTTACCGCCTCACTCACCCTTCATATTGTATTCACTACTTGCCAACGATTACGGGGCAATATGCCCGGTCTCACTCATATCTGAGTATTCGGGTTTCTTGTTTCACCAGTTGTACTAGTATAGGAGTGGCTTAGAGTCTTTCAGGTAGAACTGATTAAGGAGTTGCCTGACACCGACAATTGTTCGTTTCAATTCCCCTTCGGGTATCAGGCTTTTCCCGATTCGATTGGTTTACTGCCTTTAGTGAAAGACACTCGAGTTTACTTTTTATCTTGTGCCGTTGTGTTCTCCAATAGGCTCAAGCGGACTTTCCTCGGTCCTTTCCCCGATTCACCGTTTGTAGCAGCTTTGTCAGTTGCTACTTCTTCAACATGAGCTACCACAGGGACTGTTTGCAGTACATCAACAAGGTTCAAAGGCCCATTAAGAAAAACCAGAATTGAAGGCATATCAATCTGGGGCACAATCATCTCAGTATTCTCAACTTCGGGCAATTGGTCAAGGAAGGAGACAACTTCCATTATTTTACCTATATTAAATGGAGGTAAGATTTCCACTTCCCATTGCGGGTTGCCCAAATCTGGCTTGTCTCCACCCTCAAATAGTCTCGAGAGGTCGATGCTCTTTTCAAAGTAGTCCGCAACCCGGCTTGGCTCTGAGTGTTCAACGGGTGCCTCGCTCTGTTCGGCAACTGTGGTGCTTTTCTCTTCTGCCATTTCTGCGGTGGTGGTGTCTTTCTGCTGTGCGGCTATCGTATCTCTCCCCTCCATATTTGCTGATGCTGCAGTGCCTTTCTGTTGTGCTGCTACCGTATCTTTCTCTTCAGCCATTTCTGCGGTGGCAGTTTCTTTCTGTTCCGCGACTATGGCATCCTTTTCCTCTGTGATTTCTACTGCTTCCGTTTCTTTCTGTTCCGCGACCAACTCTTCACTCTCCTCGACGATTTCTGCGGCTATATCATCTTGCTGTTCAGCGATTACGGTGTCTCTCTCCTCGGTAACTTCCTCAGCCTCTGTAACTTCCTCAGGCGCGGTATCTTTCTCTTCTGCGACTAACTTTTCACTCTCCTCGGCGATTTCCGCGGCTGCGGCGGCGCTCTCTTCTGCGATTTTTGTAGCTATCGCGTCGCTCTCTTCCGTGATTTTCGCGGCTATAGCGTCGCTCTCTTTAGCGATTTCCGTGGCTGCGACACTGCTCACTTCGCCGGGTTTAGCCAATTTATTGTCAAAATCTGCCTGTACCGCTGCTGCCTGCTTCTTTAAGCTCTCCAGTTCTTCAAGCATATAGCCGAATTGCTGGTTTACCAGGTTATGTAGTTCACTCTTAATTTTACTTCTCTCCTGTTCCAGCATCAGGGCTGCTTCTTCCTCGGCTTTGGTCTGGATTGCCTTTGCCTTTTCATTGGCAATCTCCACGGCTTCAGATATCTTCTGTTCAGCCACCTGCCGAGCCTGCTCCTTGGCTTTATCGATAATGGCAGTACCTTCAGCTCTAGACTGTTCTTCGGCTTCTGTCTTGATCTGTGCGGCCAGCTTATCAGCTTCGACAACGGTCAACTCCGCAAGTCTATTAAGGGACGCAATATGGTCCTGGGATTTAGCCAGTTCATCCCGCTCCTTGGTAAGCTCATCAATGAAGGGAGCTACCTGAGCCTCATCAAGCCCGTTTTTTACCCGAGTGAACTCGCGGCCCCCCAGAACAACGACATCGTCTTTTCTAGCGCTGCTACTCATAATATCATCTGCCTTTCTGACAGGACTCAAAACGGCAAGAGCATCCCTTTACCACATAGGTCCCGTTTCATTTCATAATATTCCGTTATATTTCTATTTCTCGATTTTACCCTGAAAGACTTTCCAAATTCTTTCCGAATTTCTTTTCGTTTCTTCCCAGGCTTGCTGGATGGTCTCATCGCGTACTCTCAATGCTTCATTCACACTGTCCTGGTAAACACGCTTAGCTTCCATCTTTGCCTTCTGATGGGCGTCCTCGGCTTCATACTCAGCCTTTTCCAGGGCACGCTCGGCTTTTTCCAAGGCTTCCGTACAAATTTTGGCAGCATTTTCTTCGATTTCTTTGTAGGAAGTCTCTCCCTGGCGTTGGCGGTCCTGATATGCCTCTGCAACCTTTCTCTGAGCCTGCAGGTAGGACGTGTAGGCAGACTGGGCCTCGCTCATTAACGAGGCGAGAGGATCGTTGACCTCCTCGGGAGCCTCGGAAGGAACATCGACTATTTGTTCCATGTCTTGACTTACCACCTTTCTTGTTTTTTGATTTTTACTAATCGCAGTAACCATGATACACCTCCTTATAGTTACTTAAATTTGTTTCTCAAAATCAATGATTTTTATGATACTCTGACCACACGGTTCTTCTGAATCTTATTAGTCTCCGATTTAAGACTATTCAGTTCATCCTCTGCGAACAGTCTCCAACCTTTTC
This sequence comes from Dehalococcoidia bacterium, assembly GCA_041551495.1. Classification (GTDB taxonomy): domain Bacteria; phylum Chloroflexota; class Dehalococcoidia; order GIF9; family AB-539-J10; genus RBG-13-51-36. The sequence continues at coordinate 229 of JBFEMR010000024.1, read as the reverse complement.
TGTCTCTACATTCGGCATCTTTTATGACGTTCTGCCTGATCCAGCGGAATAGAGTGCTTTTACCTATGCCGACCATCTGGCAAACTTCAGCAGTTCTATAATAAATTCGTCCATCTATTTTTACAGGCATATGTAACACCCCCTAAAACTAACTGAATATAGTCTAAGACCAGTCCCTATTCCCGTCAATCACCCATTGGTAACCTTACTTTCGTATGGGTCTATGATT
>JBFEMR010000023.1:0-10536 GCA_041551495.1 Dehalococcoidia bacterium | reverse complement strand
CTTGTCCTGCGGCAACTTACCTCGAACGGACAGATAGTTTGATGCATGCATCGAGCTAAAGAAGCAATCGGTAAAGTTGGAATTTTCTATGATTAGTCTCAGTTCGGCCAGAGATTGAAAAGGCGAAATAGGATGGAATTCACTCCGTTCCCACTGTTCATAAAGTAAGGTGCCGGGGACGAGCGTTAAAGTCAAAGCTCCTACATAATCCGGGTTAATCTCAGTTAGTAATCGGGCTGTCTCAAGCGCGTGTTTCTCACTTCCCTCGACACCACCAATTCCCAGAATTATCGTCACAGAAAAGGTTATTTTGGCTTCTTTCACTTTTTTCCCGGCCTCAATCACTTGGTTTGAACGAACCCCTTTACCTATCTTCTGCAGTAGTTCATCATCACCGGTTTCAAGCCCCGTATAGAAAATACTAAGCTTGAGACTTCTTAATTCCTTGAGTTCATCCGAATTCCGCCGTAGAATATCCTGGGGTGTAGCATACGTGCCAATTCTTTCCACACCAGGTAGTTTTTCGTTCAAGTGCTGGAGCACCTCCCTCAATTTAGGAAATGGGTAAACAAGTGCATCACCATCCTGAAGAAATATCCTCTTCCCGTCCCAACCTTGAGCTATGGCATATACAACATTAGAAACATTAGGAAGTCGAAGACCTCTTCGTGTAAATAAATCTATAGCATCTATTTCGCGCTTAACATCATCTACTTCTCGTACTTGGAGTTTTGACCCATAGTAACCACAAAACGTGCAGGTGTTGTTGGAGCACCCACTAGTTAAGGGGAGAAAGTAGCTCTTCCTTTCACTGGGAGGTCGGATAATGTCAGGTCTATTAAAGCTCATACGCCGATAAATATTAACGGTGCCGCTAATTGATTTGCAGGTTTCCGTCAACATTTATTCTAACACTGATGATAATCTGGTCTCAAAAATAGAGATAGGAAACATACTGAGTGGTGTCATCCTATTAGATCGTATAATGATGTATAATTTACTCGGAGGACCTTACCTGAGGGAAAAGACAAACAATCATGAGGTTTGAGAGCAGTATCGTTATCAATGCCCCTCCGGAGGAAGTCTGGACGCTGCTAGATAAGCTTGAGCAATGGCCCCAATGGATGCCGTCCATCAAAAAGATTGAGAGAGTCTCCAAAGGACCTTTGGCAACAGGTTCACAGCTTTCTGTGACAGCTAAGGTAAGTGGGATTACAATCAGATTGTTGATGACCATTACCGAATTTGTTCCAGAGAATAGTGTGGTTATGAAAGGAAAAGCCTTGGGTACCCGTTTGATACGCTTTTATAATCTGGAACCCTTAAATGACAAGACCAGGGCGACTGTTGGCGGTGAAGTATCAGGGATCTTGGCCTGGCTGGTGCGCCTGGGTGGAAAAGCGGTTTCAGACGAGATTGCTCAAGCCGCGAAGAAAAGGATCGAGGGATCGTAATGACAAGCCATAACAAAACTTTTATGGGAATAGATATAGGCTCGGTCAGCTTAAACATAGCTGTAATTGATAAGGAATTCCACCTACTCAAAAGCGTTTATAAGAGGACAAGGGGACAACCTATTCCTGTATTAATTGATGTTCTTGAGGGTCTCGAAAAAGGCTTTCCCGAACTATGTGGGGCTGTGTGCACGGGCAGTGGACGTAATCTCATAGCTGAGGTCATGGGCGCAGATAAAGAGAATGAAATTATTAGTCAGGCCAAGGCTATCGCATACTTCCATCCTGAGGTCAGGACAATTATCGAGATTGGAGGGCAGGACTCAAAGCTAATTTTTCTGGACTCGGATGAAAGAGATGGAAGGGCAATCATCGTTGACCATGCCCTTAATGAGATATGCGCTGCGGGAACCGGTTCTTTCCTTGATCAACAGGCATATCGTCTGGGTATTTCAATAGATGAGTTTAGCGTGTTAGCTACAAGAGCTGAAAAGTCGGCTACCATTGCGGGCCGGTGCAGTGTCTTTGCCAAATCTGACATGGTCCATTTGCAGCAGGAAGGTACATCGCAGGAAGAAATAGTAGCCGGGCTTTGTTATGCTCTGGCTAGAAACTATATAAGCAACTTGGGTAAGGGGAGGAAATTCGTGAAACCAGTGGCCTTCCAAGGAGGCGTCGCTGCCAATAAAGGCGTGGTAAGGGCTTTTGAGGAACTGCTAGAACTGAAGTCTGGGGAATTGATTATTCCTGAGCATTTTAAGGTCATGGGAGCCTTCGGGGCGGCAATCACAGCATTAGAGAAAGAGAATGGCACACCTATCAGACTTCAAGTAGCATCAGAGGCTTTGAGGAGCTATTTAGCTAAAAAGGCTAATGAAGCTGAGATAGGACATTTAAGGGGATTAATTTATACAGGAGATGTGTCTAATCCCCTGGATGAATGTGTTAATTCTGGGAAGCAACAAAAGAATAGGGTGTACATTGGGATTGATGTTGGCGCCGTAAGTACAAATATCGTTGTTCTGGACGAGAACAAGAAGCTGTTAGCGGCCAAATATCTTATGACCGAGGGCAATCCCGTTGAATCGGTTAAGAAAGGATTAAGAGACATAGGTCATGAGATAAATGACCTCGTTGAAGTTCGAGCTGTGGCGACCACTGGCAGTGGGCGTTATTTTGTGGGGGACTTTGTTGGCACTGACTTAGTGATCAATGAAATTACGGCTCAGGCTAAGGCTACTCTAGACATAGATAGTACCGTAGATACCATATTTGAAATAGGGGGACAGGATTCAAAATATATTCGCTTGAAGAATGGTGCAGTGGTAGATTTCGAGATGAACAAGGTTTGTGCTGCCGGAACTGGCTCTTTTCTCCAAGAACAGGCTGATAGATTGGATGTAAATATTGACGAAGAGTTTAGCAAGCTTGCTTTCAGCTCGAAAGCCCCTGCCGATTTGGGAACTCGATGCACTGTTTTTATGGAATCTGATTTGATACACCACCAGCAGGTTGGTTCACCAAAAGTGGACCTATTAGCAGGCCTCTCTTACTCTATTGCCAATAATTACATTGAAAAGGTGGTAGGAAATAAAAAAATTGGTGAGAGGATATATTTTCAGGGAGGCGTTGCTGGAAATAAGAGTGTAATCGCTGCCTTCAAAAATATTTTGGGGAAGAATATTACAGTTCCACAGTACCATAATGTCACTGGTGCCATTGGTGCTGCTTTAATTGCCTTGGAGAGGAAATGTGAGCATGGGAAAAGCAATTTCGTTGGGTTTGAACTTATAGACCGTGAATATGAAGTCAAATCATTTGAATGTCAGCATTGCCCCAACCACTGCCACGTAAAGAAAGTATCCATCGGAGGTGAATTCAAGTCCTTTTACGGTGGTATTTGTGACAGATATGAACTGAAGGAGGAGAAAACCGCTCACCAGATTCTTCCCGATCTCTTTAAAGAGCGAGAGGAATTGCTTATGAGCTACTACAAGGAGGATGAATTTACCCAAGATTCTCCGGTAATAGGCATTCCACGAGTGCTCATGTTCTTTGAGCAGTTTCCGTTGTGGGCTGCGTTTTTTGGGGAGTTGGGAGTTAAGGTGGTGCTCTCCGATAAAACCAATAGGAGACTCATTAATAAGGGGCTTGAAGAGGTTTTAGCTGAAACCTGTTATCCGGTGAAGGTTGCCTATGGGCACGTAGCAAATCTCATTGAAAAAGGTGTTGACCGTATATTCCTGCCCAGCATTATCGACCTGGAGAAAGAGAGTGATGATGTAACCAGAAGCTACAACTGCCCCCTGATTCAGGGTATTCCTTTCATGCTCCAACCTGCTTTTAAAGACAAGGCAAGAATCATTAGTCCCAGCATATTTATGGCGAAGGAAAAAGAGAATCTCAAGAAGCAAATGGAGAAGATAGGCAGGGAATTCGGAAAAGAAAAGGGGGAAATTGGCTCAGCCATAGCGGCTGCGCTTAAGGCTCAAAAGGAATTCGAAAGGCAGCGTTGGGAAAGAGGGCAGCAGATACTTGAAACACTCAAGCAGGATAATGAAGCTGTGGTGATAATAGGAAAGCCATACAATGTTCATGATTTGGGGTTGAATCTAAATATTGCCAAGAAGCTGCGCCATCTAGGAATGCTAGCCATACCCTATGACCTACTGCCGCTGGATGAAGTTGAACTACCACCTCATTACTCCAACTTGGTTTGGAAGAATGAACAGAATCTTCTGAGAGCAGCGATACTGGCTAAGAGTAACCCCAGCTTGAATCCTATAATGATAACAAATTACGGCTGTGGTCCTGATGCTTTCTTCTGGAAATATCTTGAGGAAACCATGGAAGAGGATCCTTATTTGCTTCTGGAGGTGGATGAGCACAGCGGTGATGCTGGAATGATCACTAGGGTTGAAGCCTTTCTCGACACTCTAGGCAGATCGAAAACACAAGTAAAGGCGGTAAGGCAGGATGACCTCAATTTGATTAGACCTTCTGGCGAGACAAGTATCTTCAAACCCACAAAGAGGATTAGGGAACTGGACAAAATATTTTATATCGTGCACGTTTCCGGGCACTCAAATATTTGGGCTGCTGCTCTCAATTCCGTCGGGCTAGATGCTCGAGTTTTACCCGAGCCTGATGAATTATCAGAGGAAATAGGAAGAAGATATGTGTCTGGCAAGGAATGCCATCCCTATTTACTCACTACGGGCGATTTAGTCAGGATGACCCAACTTGAAGATTTTGACCCCGATAGGGCAGCATTTATGATGCTCAATTTCGATGGTTCCTGCAGGTTGAGCCAATATGCTTTGTCTCAGAAATTGGTCCTCAAGAGATTGGGTTTGGGGCACATTCCTATAGTTGCCCCTGTTATTTCTATCCGCCATGATGAATCCACTGCATTATTTGGATTAAAGTGGGCAGAAGCTATCTGGAAGGGTTGGCTAGCTACAGACGTCTTATTAAAGAAGTTACTTCATATCCGCCCCTATGAAGTAAATAAAGGGGAGAGTGATCGTGTTTATACACAAGCCATAGGAGAGATAGCCTCTGGAATTATTCACGGTAAATTTCGGCAGGCTTTTAACCGCTCAATAGCAGCTATGGATGAGATCCCGACTAAGAAGGAAGATAGACCAATTATAGGTATCGTAGGAGAGTTCTATACATGCATGAACGACTGGTCTAACAACGATATAATCAGAGAATTCGAGTCGCTGGGTGCAGAAGTGAGGCTTGGGCCCACCAGTACAGATTATTTAGTATATTTCAATGAGGTATATCCGGAGACCCACTTCTATAGGGGAAAATATCCCGCTGCCCTTTATTACTATCTTAGAAGGTTTCCATTTATGTATTGGAAGGACAAGATTGAAAAAATGTTGAAAGATGAACTTCGAGATTGCAGGATTCCCAGAGTCGAGGACTTGATTACGCTTGCTGCTCCTTACGTGAGTGATGATATAGACCCAATAGTAACTGTAAATGTGGCTAAGGCGAAAAATTATGCTGTGCAGGGTTGCAGCGGTATAGCTAATCTCGTTATTTTAAATTGCCTCTACGGGACTGTATCCACTGCTATCTACAGAGGGATACAAATAGAGCATAACCGTATCCCTGTCCTCAACATGATATACGATGGGTTAAAGCAAACCAACGCAAAGACGAGGATAGAAGCCTTTATACATCAGGCGAAGTTGTACCATCAAAGATACAGCATGGTTTAGTAAGCTGGCGCTTTATGTAAATTGACAATTCGAATTGTTATATAGTGCACCTTGTCATAGTGTGCGATGTTTAATCTCAGCCACTGATTAGATGCCTATGTCACATCACTTTTGAATAATGACCTGCGACTTTGAATTGGGCTGCTAAATTTGTTTGGGCTCTAGAAATCAGGATTTGGAATCTTACAGAATTACCCAGTTAATTTGGTTATTGCCTTTGAGGACGGAAACGATATAGTTCTTGCATCGTAATTGTTCCACCAGAAAGAATTGCCCCTCATAGTCCAACGCAATGTGATTCTCATCGGGTATCGAGATTATCCGACAGGTCTGTAATCCACCTATACCAATTCCGATGACCTTCAGAATAACTTCTTTCGCCGTCCAATAGCGAAAAAGAGTATCCCACGACTTCTCTTTTAGTTCCCATTCCTCGTCACCGGCTACACGAGCAAAGAGCAATTCATCACGGGGCCTTATTTCTTCAATATCGATCCCGACCTTATCTTTACTAACCACCGCCGCCACGAACTCAGGTTTGTGTGAGAGAGACCAGTGGTTGCCATTGACGGGACACGGGACACCATTTTCGTCCTTAAGAAGTTTTCCAAGCGTTACTCCGCTTTTTTCGGCACTCATTTTTAGCGCCTTTCGGGCAATTCGGCCTAGGTAATCTACTTTTTCCTTTCCACGCAGTTTATGTTCAACCTCCGTAACTGGCATGACTACAGGATATAGAATCATGGGCTTATTGAATCCTTGTTGCCTTATCAACAATATCCTTATCAAAGTAGTTGACTGACATTCCGCAATCTACGATGATCCCCTGGGCATTAATACCACTAGAGCGATCGCTCAATAGAAATACTGCCGTATTGGCTACTTCCTGGGCAGTTAGAATTTTTTTACGAAGTGTTAATCTTTCAGTATAAAGGTAATACTTAACGGATCCTGGTATTCCCGCGGATGCTGAGGTCTTCAGCGGCCCGGCGTTAACTGAGTTAAATCTAACTTCGGAAAACGCACTGAAGGATTTAGCCAGAAAACACATGGTTGAATCTAGGGCAGCCTTTACTGGAGCCATAAAACCGTAAGGTTCGGCTGCCATTTTGGTGGTTGAGATTGATACGGTAATTATCGATGCCTTTTCGTCCAACAGGTCTTTGAACTCATTGGCAATGGCGATTAATGAATAACAGGAGATGTCAATAGATTGTAGGAAATCTTTCTTTTTGGTTTCGTGAAATGGCTTAAGCCCTTCTTCGTAATTAGCAAAAGCGATGGAATGAACAATGCCGTGCAGTTTTGGATATTTCTTGGAAATGTCTTCAGCAAGTTTCTTAATTTCCTGCTCTCGTTCGACGTCGCATACAAAGACATCAGAACCAAGAAGGATTTTGGAAACACTCTCTCTACGTTCTTTTGATCGAACACTATAGACTACATTTGCGTTTGCCTCAGAAAGAATCTGTCCGATGGAGAAGGCAATACTTTTCCTGTTGGCTACTCCAAAAACAAGAAAGGTCTTACCCGCGATATCTAAGAAATCCATATAGTACTCCCTCTATTTTCACGTCGTACGCTAAGGCCCCTCTTTCGCCAAGGTGACAGTAAACTCGACCGTAACCGATGTCTTTCCGGCGACCGAGGCTTTGCCCTTCATGAAATAGGCATTGCTAATCTTCTCCACCAGCTCCGCTTCAATATCCAGGGTACTACCCGGCTTGACGATACTTTTAAACTTGGCGTTATTGATTCGGGTCAAAACAGGAATACCTCCGCTGATGCCGCTCATCATTTTTGAAAGCAGGATTGCACCTGTCTGAAATATGGACTCACAGATGAGCGCCCCCGGCATAATTGGTTGCCCCGGATAATGTCCCTCAAAGACTGGTTCATCGGGCTTTATCACTTTCGTTGTTTTGATTTTCGTTCCAGTTAATTCCACGATTCTATCGACAAATAAAAACGGTGGTCGATGCGGTATGGCATTTAAGATTTCTTCCATGTCATAATCCTCCAGCCACCTCCAGCGTGGAACCGGTAACATAGGATGCCTCTTTTGAAGCCAGGAAAAGGACGCAGGCGGCCACCTCTTCGGTACTTCCAAATCTCTTTAAGGGAATCCTGGCCAAGTAGGATTCACGCAACTTATCCGGAAGGTCTTCAATTAATTCGGTGGCAATAAAACCCGGAGATACACAGTTGACAGTAATACCCCGAGTAGCGACTTCCTTGGACAATGATTTGGTCAACGCACTCAGCCCTGCCTTTGAAGCTGCATAATTCGCCTGGCCTTCAAAGCCGTACCTTTCCATCACCGAGCCTATGTTGATAATCCGTCCATAGCGTTTGCGCATCAGGTTTTTGACAGCAAATTTGCACATATAGAAGATTCCAGCGAGATTGACATTCATCACATCGTGCCAGTCCGATTCTCTCATCATAGCCAGGACGGAGTCCTTCCTAATACCGGCGTTATTCACCAGGACCTCAAAATTCTCATATTTCGTGTCCACGTATTTGAAAAAATCTTCCACGTCTTCGTACTTTGTTACATCAAGCTTTTGGATATCCAGATTCTCAGCAAACTGGCTGTGATCCCGTTTAAATTGCGCCGCTGCCACTTCATTTGAGGTATACGTGACAATAACCCTAGCACCAGCCTTCAAAAAACTCCCGGCAATGGCTTTGCCTATTCCTCTAGTTCCACCGGTAATGACTACAGTCTGTCCCTTAAATTCATGCATTTCTTGCACCTGTTGAGAGAAATCTGTCTACACTATTGGCAGCAATTACCCCGTAACTAGCCGCACCTAGCCAACCCGACATAATAATGCCGGCGGAGCCGGTATGGAAAAGTCCCGGTATCTGTTTGGATAGCCCCATACTGACCTTCAAGCCTTCGAATTTGGTGCCAAAGGAGGCACCACTTAAATGAAGGGTGTACCTGGCAAATGTCTTTGGAGTGGCGGCTTCTAGGTAGTCTACCTTATCTCGAATCTTGGGAACATATTTCTCCAAAGCATCAAGAGTCCTTTGAATCAAATTTTCCTTAGCAGCACGGTATTCTTCTTCGGGCAGGCTAGCCCAGTCCTCGTAATTGGCGTTAGTGGAGGCTACGACCGAGAACATATTAGAGCCTGGTCGGGTTTGCGGATAGTAAATTGAGAAACTCCGGCTGGTAGTATTCTTGCTGCGGAGTTCTTCGGAATCGAATTTTTCCGCCTCCGAGGCGAAAATCACATCCCCTATGTAGTCGATTTTCTCTCCCTTTTTGATACCGATATACACCTGACAACTGCTGTTGTTGAGGCGTACTTTCTTGGCCTCTTCAACAAAGCTTTGAGAGAAATTCTCGTCTCCAACCAGTTTGTGGATAGTTGATAGCAGATTGCCATTGGAGACAACAGCCTTACATTTGATCACTTTTCCATTCCCAACCACTCCAACAATTCTGTTATCCTTGATGTCAATTTTTTCCACTAGCCACTCAGTTTGAATATCAACACCATTTTTGATAAGCTCCGCCCGCATCATTCCAATAATCCTATCCGTTCCACCTTGAAAGGTATAAACACCCTTGTTTAGAAAACCGGAGAAGACAATCCCGTAGGTTATGGCAGGGTCATCCAGGGTCGATCCATTGGCATAGGCAATCGGTTCCATTATCATGCGGATAACATCATGTCGACCGGGAAAGAAATCCTCAAAAAGCTCTCTGATAGTCATGGTTGGGTCATCGTAGAAGGTCATGCCTCTGAGTACGCTGACGAAGTTATCAATAGTCTCTCTGGGGATATTGAATTGCTCCTGCATGACACGTCTGAGATCATCGCTATCATAAGTCGTGGTAAGGGAGAATTGAGGGTTGTCCAATCGAATTTCTTTGAGTTGTACGATCATGCTGGCAATTTCAGGAGACCAATATTTACGGCAGGTTTTAATCATACCTACTGGGAATCCATGCAGGGAGATATCAAAGATGTGTCCTCCTTTTCTCTTGAACCATGTAGCCAATCCACCAAGCTTAGAATGTTGCTCCAGAAGTAAAACTGAGTGTCCTCCTTTGGCGAGCATATTAGCACAGGTCAATCCTCCCATGCCGCTACCAATCACGATTACATCGTATTCTGATTTTGTGTCTTTCAACCAGTCGCGGTCCATTGAATCTCTGTTTTTCATGCCTTCTGTAAAACGTGAAGATTTGCCATGGAGATACCACTAAGCATTGCTCCCACAATTCCTAAGAATCCCTGATCGGTGCCACAGATAAATAAGTTATCTAAATGAGTACTTCCCGTTTTTATTTTACTGGGTGTCCCATAGACCGCGCCATTTACATGACCGGTGAACCTGTGGATTGTTTTAGGAGTGAAAACATCCGTGAAGATTATGGAATCACGAAAATCAGGTATGAGTTTCACCACTTCACTGAGAGAGGTTTCAAGCCAGGCAGCCTTTTGGGTTCTATACTCTTCCTCATTCAATCTGTTCCAAAGGTCAAAGTTAGCAAGGTTGGTTATCCTGATCATGCCCTCTGGTAGGGGATTTTCGTACTGAAAATTATTCGGGCAGCAGATAACACCACTGGAAACATTGACCATCTCGTCAGGTTTTCGATAATTAAACCTATCTGAATTATTATAGAAAATGATGGTTGTTTCGTGTCCCATCTCGGCAGGCTGTTTGTCTAGTACCGTAATAAATTCTACCATGGAGAGTTGTCCTGCTTTATCCTCTATCCCCGTCGGATCATAGTTGGACAAGAGCTTCATGGTTTCAACGTATCCAGCGGATGATAGTATCTTATCGGCTGTGAGCATTTCACCGTTATCGAGCAG
>JBFEMR010000022.1:0-11056 GCA_041551495.1 Dehalococcoidia bacterium | reverse complement strand
GCTCTGGACTCTGCCCCCAAGCAAATTGTTCTTTACGACCAGAGGGGAAATGAAGCTATATCTCTGGTCAATGGCAATTATTTCTTTGGCACTGGTTCGGATGCTACTTTTACCCTCGATCTGGAGACGGCTCAGCGTCGTCGCGTGGTACTACAGGATGTGGCCGATTTTGCCCGGCTGGTGGATGGCTTGGAGCATATTGCCTTTGTGATGTCCATGGGTAACCCTGAGAATGTACCGGTACAGGATATTTATATTCATGTTTTTGCCGAGATGGTCAAAAACACTAATAAGCCTATCGTGTTTATAGCTGACAGTGGCCGCGATATCTCCAGGATTTATCAGATTGCCTGTCAGGTAATAGGTGGTGAAGAAGAGTTGAAAAACAAGCCTTTTTTACTGAATTATTCAGAAGCAATCAGTCCGCTGCGCTTTCCTGAGAATATTATAGAGAAACTTATTTTCTGTGCCCAAAAGGGGGTTCCTATCTGCCTACCCTCGGGTTCAAATGCAGGCGGTGGAGCACCAATTACTCTGGCCGGTGCGCTTGCCCTGGGTATCGCGGAGAATATGGTCGGTCTGGTGGTACACCAGCTGGCGTGTAAAGGGTCTCCCTTCTTGTTTGGCCCTAACGTCAGTACTTTGGACATGAAATCCACAGTCGTTTCCTACGGATGCCCGGAATGGAGTCTTACTCAAGCGGCTTTGGCTGACATGCGTGACGAAATGTACGGGCTGCCAATATGGGCATACGGCGGAGCTTCCGATGCTAAAGTAATGGATGCTCAAGCAGGAGCGGAAGCTATGTTCTCCATTATCAGTGCAATGCTTTCCCGCTGTAATGTAATACATGACGTTGGTTTTCTGGAGTACGGAAATACATCTTCGCTAGAAATGGTGGTTATGGCTAACGAGCTGATAGCTATGAGCCGATTCTTTACTGAAGGAATCCAAGTAAATCAGGAAACACTGGCTCTAGAGGCAATAGAAAGAGTGGCAGGAGGGGAGCCCGGTTCCATCTTTCTCATGGACGACCACACTTTCGAAAATTTTATGAAGGCTCAATTTCTACCTGTGCTTTTAGACCGTAACCGCTATGATTCATGGAAGGAAGCTGGAGCCACTGACCTGTACCAACGCTGTAATATGGAGGCAAAAAGAATCCTGTCGGAACATCAGGTGGAACCCAAGATGGACGAAATACTCAAAGGGATCACCCAAATCCTTCAAGGAGGATAGCAAACTCTATAAATATGGGAACAAGTTTGCCATTCTACAAACCACTTACACCCAAAGACGTTAAGCAAATTGATGATACCGCACACCAGATCTTGGAGGAGGTTGGAATACATATTTGCGATGGTGTTTTTCTCGATGAGTTGAAGGCGGCGGGAGCAACAGTTGACTATGCTAATGAGCGGGCATGCTTTCCTGCAGATTTACTTTGTAAGGTTTTGAGCCAAGCCCCATCTAGCTTCACTCTCTATTCCAGAGATGGCCAAAACGACCTCCACTTAGGGAGTGGCAAGGTCTACTTTACTAATGGCGGACGAGTGTTTCGTATTTTCGACACGGAAAAGGGCGATTACCGTCTGACTATGTTGAGAGATGTGGCACAGACAGCCATGCTGGTAAACAATTTGAAACACCTGGATTCTTACATTATTGCCTGCCAGGCCCACGATTTGGCTCCACAGAACTATCATCTGAACGACTTCTATCATGCTTTTAACTGCACCACTAAACACGTCATGGGTGGCTGTGACAACTTGGAGGGTTTAAGACAGGTATGGGAATTAGCCTGCTTTATTGCCCATGGAGAAGATAAATTAAAGGAAAAACCATTTGTTTCTATAATAACTAACCAGATAAGCCCGCTTACAATAGGGTCTAACACGCTGAAAATACTCGACTTCTGCGTTAAATGTGGTATACCTGTTACATGCGCACCAGCCCCAATTGCCGGGGCAACTTCACCGGCTACACTAGCGGGGACTCTTGCCCAGATGCACGCAGAGGCATTGGCTGGCGTGGCTATCGCTCAAATACTTTTACCCGGAGCCAAGGTGCTCTATGGCGCCGTACCCACTATCATAGACTTGCGTGGCATGGAATTAGCTATGGGCTCCGTGGAAATGGGGATAATGAACGCGGCCGCTGTTCAATTGGCCAAGCTTTATCATCTGCCTGTATATGCGTCCGCTGGAGTCAGCGAAGCCAAGACCCCCGACATACAGGCCGGCTGTGAAAAAAGCCTCAACATACTGTTGGTTGGTATGGCAGGAGCCGACTATATTCACCTTGCCGCTGGAATGCTAGATTCGGGCAACACTATCTCCTATGAACAGTATATTATAGACGATGAGATAATCGGTATGGTTAAAAGAGTGCTGGCCGGTGTTAGGGTGAGTAAGGAAAATCTGGGTTTTGAAGTCATCAAAAAGGTCGGACCCGGTGGGAACTATGTCACGGAAGACCACACTATCGAGCATATGATGGATGAATTCTTCTATCCCAACCCCAGCGTGCGCCTGAACTTCGATATTTGGCAAGAGGCAGGGAAGCCTGATATGTTATGTAGAGCTACAATTCAGGTCAGACAAATTCTACAAGAAGAAAAAGTAGATCTCTTGGCTCGAGACTTGATTCTCAATGCATTTCCCGGGATACAAAATGCCTTCTAAAGTGTCTCTATCAACGGAAGCCGGGTGTAATATAGTGCGTATCATTGCTTGCCAGGTCTTCAAACCAGCCCTTGAGCACCTCGGGCTGGAAGACAAGTGTTCATATATCAGGCTGACATATTTACCACCGAATCTCCATCTTAAACTCCAGGAGTTGGGTAAATACCTGCGGAGAGAGATTACTGCGGCAGAAAGACGAAATGAGCGAACAATATGCCTTTACGGGGACTGTTTTCCGGGTATCAGCGAATACTGCCAAAAGCATGGAGCCTGTAGAGTGCCGGGACCGTATTGCTGGGAGATGTTTCTTGGTAGTGAGCGTTTTAACCAAATACTTGAGGAAGATGCAGGTACCTATTTTCTGGAAAAAGAACTCATTTGTAACTTCAAAGAGTACTGTGTTGAACCTCTTGAGCTCTATGAGGAAGAAATGAGAGAACAGTGTTTCAAACACTATCATAGACTACTCTACGTGCGTCAACCTTCCGACCCAGACCTAACAATTAAGGCTAATGAAATAGCTGAATTCTTAGGGTTATCTCTGGAGATTCAAGATGCTGATTACTCACACCTTGAAGAAAGGTTGAACAAACTCCTTTAGCCAAGGTTTGCACCATGAGTGGAAATAAGGTACTAAAGCAGAAATCAGAGGGTAAGAAAGGAGTCGGCGCTCTGGTTGCAGCGAAGAAACGCAGGCGAGCACCGGTATATGTTTGGCTGAATATACAGCCCGAGGATATCTGGCTCAAGGTTCGCCAGGGAGACACCATCCGTAAGGCATTACGTGCTGGGGAGATTGAGTCGGGAGGAGACTGCGGTGGACTGGGCAAGTGTGGCAAATGCAAAATCAGAGTTCTCTCTCTAGTAGATGAACCGACCGAGGATGAAAGAGAACTTCTGGATGATATTGAACTGGAGCAGGGGATACGCCTGGCCTGTCGTACCAAGGTGGTGCACGATATGGTGATATCAGTTGGTGAACCCACTGCTGAGCCTGAATATTTTCAGGTGCTCACTACCAGCCACTCAATCAGTGGCAGTTACATACCTGAACCGGAACTGGAACCTCTGGTGGATAAACGGCTTATCTCATTACCCCCAGAATCGCAGAACGGAGGGGCCTCTGATCTGGACCGTATAAAGCTGACACTTGGTGATGAATATCGAGGCCTCAAGGCCTCACTTTATTGTCTGCGCACTTTGTCTCAGGACCTTGAGAAAACCCTCTACCACGGAACTGCGGTACTGCACGAGGACTACCTTATGGATTGGCAGAACTGGGAGGATGTGCATAACCACTACGGCCTGGTCTTTGATATCGGAACAAGCACCTTGGTCGGTAAGCTTTTCAACTTGCATAACGGCAGTGAAGTCGCTGTTGCTTCCTGCCTTAATAGTCAAAGTAAATACGGCTCAGATGTAATAAGTCGCCTACAGTTCTTAAAAGAACACTCCAGAGGACTACCAATTATGCAATATCTCCTTGTCCGAGATTTGAGTCAGCTAACGGAGTCTCTCCTTCAAACAGCAGAACTGGAGGCAGAAGAAATATTTATTGCTGTAGTTGCGGGGAATACCACAATGCAGCATCTGCTATTAGGTCTGTCTCCTATGGGCATTGCCGAGGCTCCTTTCATACCGGTAGTAACTGACGGAATGATAGTCAAATCAGCAGATGTTGGATTGAAATTGCACCCCGAAGCCCGGTTGTATATTATGCCGGTAAAATCCGGTTATATCGGTGGGGATTTAATCAGTGATATCTTGACGTCAGGTGTTACAGAACAAGAAGAAATAGTGCTTGGACTGGACTTGGGTACCAATGGAGAGATTTTCCTGGGTAACAGCAAGAGGTTACTGACCTGTTCAGCGGCTGCCGGTCCTGCTTTAGAAGGTGCTAGAATATCTAACGGTATGATTGCTAAGACTGGAGCTATTGAAGGCGTCCGGTTGGAAGATGGACAGCTACAATATCGGGTAATTGGCAACGTCAAGCCTAGAGGACTTTGCGGTAGTGGACTGGTTGACTTGGTGGCTGTACTTCTACACTGTGGCATAATTAACCACGAAGGTTCCATTCGACGCTCCCGAAGAAAATCATCCGGAGAACTGAACGCCAGGTTAGTGAAAAGACGAGCCAGTGGCCATAGCTTTTTGGTTGCTTCTCCCGAAGAAAGCTACGATCAGAAGCCAATATACCTGACTCAAGAAGATGTTCGCGAAGTGCAGCTTGCAAAAGGAGCAATTGCTGCCGGTATAAAAACACTGATGGACGAAATGGGCATTGCAGCGAAAGATATAAATTGCGTCTATCTTGCCGGTGCGCTTGGGAATTACGTCGACCCGGTGAGTGCTGTACGTATAGGGCTCCTGCCAAGCATCGATATCAGGATTATTAATTCTCTGGGAAACGCTGCCAGTAGTGGAGCCGCCATGGTGCTATTGTCCAAGAAGCATTGGCGAATAGCCCGAGACCTCATCGATTTCATCGAGCACGTTGAACTCTCTTTTCGTCATGATTTTAACGAGTATTTTATCGAGCAAATGGATTTCCCCAAGGAAAATATATGGTAAAGTTTACTATCTGTAGTATTATGTTCTGCTGCAGGCACAATAGGTATTAAAACAATGAAGAGCCGAGTAGAAATCTATAAAGGTTGGTGCAAGAAATGCGGTATCTGTGTAGAATTCTGCCCATATGGTGTGTTAGACATTGACGAGGAAGGCTATCCCTTTGTCAAAGCCCCAGAGAAGTGCAAAGGATGTGACTGGTGCGATATAAGGTGCCCCGATTTCGCCATCATGGTGTCACGAGATGACAAAAGAAAGAAGAAATGATCGCATTCTGCTTCAGGGCAGCGAGGCTTGCGTTCGCGGAGCACTCATAGCCGGTTGCCGTTTCTATGCTGGCTACCCAATTACACCAGCGACTGAAATCATGGAACATATGTCCGGACAGCTTCCCAAAGTGGGTGGGGTCTTCATCCAGATGGAAGATGAAATTGCCAGTTTGGGCGCAGTGATTGGAGCCTCACTGGCCGGTCTTAAGAGCATGACTGCTACCAGTGGCCCGGGGTTCTCCTTGATGCAGGAGCATATAAGCTTCGCCTGTATGGCAGAGGTCCCCTGTGTAATAGTGGACGTAATGCGAGGTGGTCCAAGCACGGGACTACCTACACTACCATCGCAGGGAGATGTTATGCAGGCACGCTGGGGAGCACACGGAGACCACCCCATAATTGTTCTCTGTCCTTCGTCAACATACGAGTTCTTTGACCTTACCATAAAAGCTTTCAACCTTTCAGAGAGATATCGTACCCCCGTGGTATTACTGGTGGATGAGGTAGTTGCTCATATGAGGGAGAGCGTTACACTTCCACCAAAAGAGAAGCTAGTTATTGAGGAAAGACGCAAACCTTCTGTTCCTCCCGAGTGGTATGTACCTTACGAGAACAGGCAGACAGATGTACCTGCCATGCCTGCCTTCGGTGAAGGATACCGTTATCATGTGACGGGTTTGGCCCATGATGTACGGGGGTACCCAACCATTCGCAGTGATGAGGTAGGACCTCTCATGGACCGCCTTTTCAGTAAGATTTCCAAGAGTTTCCACCTCCTACAATGGTTCGATTCATACCATACTGAAGATGCTATAGTCACTATTATCGCTTATGGTTCGGTGGCCAGGTCAGCGCTACACGCAGTAAAGGAAGCCAGAGAAAATGGGTTAAAAGTAGGATTGGTCAAGCTAAAAGTGCTCTGGCCGTTCATGCGGCATACCGTAATGAGGTTTCTGGGGAGCTCGGCCAAGGTGCTTGTCCCTGAGATGAACATGGGACAACTATCTCGTGAAGTCAAGAGAGTTAACCAGGGGAGATGTGAAATAGTAACCTTGAATAAAGCAGATGGGACTATGCTTTCTCCCAAAGAAATACTGAGAAGCTTAGAGGATATTTACCCGTGAAAGAACGTGAACACCTGATTTACAAGTACCTTCGCTCAAGTAAGAGGTTCCCGCATATATGGTGTTCTGGATGTGGAATTGGCATCCTGCTCGGCGCGCTCATCAGGGCTATTGATAGTGGTGGATATAGTAGGGACGACATTGTCCTTATTTCCGGGATAGGTTGTTCCGGTCGATTGCCAACCTATGTGGACTTCAATACTTTGCATACTACTCATGGTAGAGCGCTTACCTTTGCCACCGGGATAAAACTGGCTAAACCATCTCTAAAAGTAATTGCCGTTATGGGCGACGGGGATGCTACCGCTATCGGGGGTAACCATTTTATACATACCGCCAGAAGGAATATTGGGATTACTTCAATAGTCATCAATAACAACACATATGGGATGACTGGAGGGCAGTTTTCTCCAACTACGCCTTTTGGACTAAAGACAAGCTCTTCTCCTTACGGAAATCTGGAATCCACCTTTGACATCTGTGGACTGGCGAGGGAAGCTGGAGCCACCTTTGTAGCACGATCTACTATCTATCATGCTCGCCTCCTCGAGAAAATAATCGGATTGGCTCTCAAAAAGGAAGGATTTTCTGTGGTGGAAGTCATTTCTAACTGTACAACGTACTTTGGTCGCGAGATGGGTCTGGGATCACCTGTGGAAATGCTGAAATGGCAGAGAGACAACGCAGTATTGGTAGAGAAAGCAAAGGATCTTCGGGATGAAGAACTCAAACAAAAGATAGTAATTGGCGTGTTAGTAGATAGAAAAGCACCGGCATACCATGAACTATATGAAAAAATGGTAGCTAAATGCAGATTGGAAAACGATGAGATATGAAATAAGACTTGCCGGAAGCGGGGGACAGGGGGTCATAATAGCGGGGACTATCCTGGCTGAAGCGGGTATCTTTGAGGGATACCATGTTGTCCAAACTCAAAGCTACGGTCCTGAAGCCCGAGGCGGTACCTCTTCTTCAGACGTAATTCTCAGTTGTGCCGAGATAGACTACCCTAAAACACTTGGGTTGGATGTACTAGTGGCTTTTAATCAGAGGGCTTGCGACGAAAACCTACGGGATATGAAGCCCCAAGGATTAGTTATAGTGGACGCTGATTTGGTTAATTATGTATTTTGGGGGAATGTAGTAAGAGCACCTTTTTCCCAATTATCTCAAAAAAAATATAAAGAGCAGAAATTTGCCAATATGTTAGCTGTAGGGGTATTGGCGCCTTTATGTCCTTGGTTTTCTACTCGCTCTATACATAAAGCTATTTCCCAAAGGATGCCCCGTGGTACTATTCAATCGAACTTAGCGGCATTTCGGGAGGGAGTCAAGCTTGGTGGTACTTTAAAGAAAAAGATTAAATTTCAGGAATTGGAAGGACCTGTGGAAGTCTAGTCAATATTTACCGATTTGTAGTTACACCTCAATAATTTGCCTAAGCGAAATACACAGTTTAAAAACATTCAAATATCTGCCTGAACGTCATCTTGGGAGAACCTGGGCAAGAATTGCAGTTCGGTATGGGTAGGGGCGAGTTCGATCTTATAAAATGTCACAGTTTTGTAAGGTTTTTACTCCAGATTTTATAACAATTATACCAGCGATTCTTTATACTAATTGAAAATTATATACGCTAACTTGAATAAGATAGAGATTGTTTTGTGTAAAGATATGAATATCTTGAGCACTAATAATTTACATTACATGTGCAGGTAAAGGATTATAGCTATTTTCTGACATAGAAAGGAGGTTAAGATGTTCAAAAAAATTCTGGTATGTCTCGATGGTTCGGAGTTGGCCGAGCAAATTCTACCGTATGCCGTAGCGGAGGCTCTTCGTTTCCAGGGAAAGCTCGTTCTTTTTAAAGTTATCCCCGAGCCTGTAGCCTATAGTCCGGGTATCCCCGGCGCAGGCGCTGCACCCATACAGACCGACGCTATGCTTAGTGACGCGAAAATGGCATTGGATGAAGCCAGAGTGTATCTCGAGAAAATAGCCGCACCAGTCCGTAAGAAGGGTATAAAAGTAGAAACTGTGAGTATCTTGGGGCGTGCCGGTGAGGCAATCTTGAGCTACGCCGAAGAGAATAATGTGAACCTGATTGCAATAGCCACACATGGACGTAGGGGCCTCGAACGGGGAGTGTTTGGTAGTGTAGCGGATTATGTACTAAGGGAGTCCGGGCTGCCAATGCTGGTCATCAGGCCGCAAGAGCGAAAGGACGAAGATTAAGGTCTGAGTAAGAACAAAACAGTGAGTGACTCGATATGAAAAGTTCTCTGCGCTTATTTAGAATTGCAGGTATAGATATTGGCATTCACTATACCTGGATACTTATTTTCATACTGCTCAGCTGGTCTTTAGCCCAGGGATTTTTTCCGCGGCTGTATCCAGGGTGGGATACGGTAACATACTGGATAACGGGGTTAGTATCAGCTCTATTACTTTTCGCGTCTGTACTAGTACATGAACTCGCCCATTCCCTTGTAGCGCAGTCTCGAGGTATGACTGTTAGAAGCATCACACTATTTATTTTTGGCGGCGTTAGTAACCTGGAAGATGAACCGGAGAAACCTAAGACTGAGTTTGTAATGTCGATAGTGGGACCGCTGTCCAGCCTCGCCCTGGCGGGCATTTTCTGGGGCCTACTACATATTGTGGGGGACCAGCAGAGCCCTGTAGCTGCTACATTCAGCTATCTAGCGCTGATTAACGTTCTACTGGCCGGTTTCAACCTTTTGCCCGGTTTTCCTCTGGACGGTGGTCGCGTACTGCGGGCCATACTCTGGAACAGAACTGGCAATCTGGTGAAAGCCACCAATATAGCCGCTACTGTTGGGCGCTTCATGGGCTGGGGATTTATAGCCTTCGGACTATTCCAGGTGTTTGCCGGTAACTTTATTTACGGTATATGGTTTGCCTTTATTGGTTGGTTCTTAAGCAGTTCGGCAGATGCCAGCCGCCGTGAAGTCACTCTGCGCGAACAGCTCAGCGGTGTGCAGGTTAAAGAGGTGATGACTACAAACGCAATGCAAATAAGTCCTGATACTAGCGTGGCCGAACTGGTGAGTAATGTTTTTCGAAAGCAACATGGTCGAGCGGTACCGGTTTGCGAGAATGACAAGGTCGTGGGCATCGTGACTGTCACCGATGTCAAGGAATTGCCACAGGATAAATGGGAAGGGACGGAAGTCAAGGAAATAATGACCAGTGAACCCCTTTACAGTGTGACTCCCGACGATGATCTAAACATTGCCTTGCGGTTGATTACTAAACATGATATCAATCAAGTGCTTGTCTTACGAGGTAAAGAATGTGCCGGACTGGTGAGCCGATCTGATATCCTAACCTACTTGCAGATGAGTCAGGAACTTGGCTTAAAACAGAAGGTGGGCCCGAATGTTTGAAGGAATATTGGTCTGCCTGCACATTTCCAAGTTTACAGAACAAACTCTGCTTAGGGGCGGCATCTGAAATTGAGTAAAAATTAGACTCTTATATGCCTAGACTACGTAATAATATGAATACCTAGCATGCCAGAGGACTTTCTATTTTGCTAGTGGGAAGCTAAAACATTTGCCATGAGAGGAATTGTATATTTGCCAACGTTCGGATTAGCGCCGCTCACATCTGCAATTTGAGGTAGGACATTTCAGAAAGGAAGCTTAACTTAGCCGACTTCCCGAGGCTAAACTATTCCCTGTTCGATTAGTTCCTCAACAGCTTTTGCCCAACCCTCAGAGCCAATCCCCTCCACCCTGTGTAGATGAGGTACATCTATATCTTCCCAGGTCCCCCCTGGCTTTTGCACCAAGAAGGGAATGTCAACCGATAAGAGCATAGGCAAGTCATTGGGGCTATCACCTATTGCTATGGTCCTTATTTTTCCTGATTTTCTGTTGAATAAGTCAATCAGGATTCTTGTTGCTTTGCCTTTATCATTTGGGCCGCTAACATCATGATAGAGGCTGCCAGATGTATAATTAAGACCAGTTTTCTCTATTTCATTCAAAAATCTACTTAGTTCTTCTGGTGTTATCTCAAGATTAAGAGTCTCATCGTATTCCCTGGCTTTAGCTCGCTGTGCGGCCTCCAGATCCAGATTCGTTAGCGAAGCCACTTCCTCTGCACTCATATCACCAAAGCCTCTAAAGTTAACCCCGGTAGCAACCCTTATCTGTGACAGAATCTCCCTAATTTGGTGATAGGGGATACCGAGCTCAATTACCTGATAGCCGTCCTTAGCTTTATGATACTCAAAATCAAACGGGAAATAGCCTTGAGAAATGAAGATAGCCCCTCCATTTTCGACGATAAACGGGTCCTTTATTTGCAGCTCTTTTCGATATACCTCTTGCTCTGCCTTGGTCTTAACCGAGCAGAAGATAATAGGGACATTCTGGCT
>JBFEMR010000021.1:0-11120 GCA_041551495.1 Dehalococcoidia bacterium | reverse complement strand
TTGACTCTGACGCTCTAATTATCAAAGACATTCCGTTATTCTTTGAAGTCACTCGCCCCATATTTGTGGATAAAACAATCGTTGTTGCAACCAGTGAACGAACTCAATTAAGGCGATCAGAAGAAAAAGGCATAAGTCGGGAAGACACCCAAAAGAGGATAAAATCCCAACTTCCTCTTAAGGAGAAAATTAAAGCTGCCGATTTTGTTATTAACAACGATGGCACGCTTGAAGAGACAAAGAGACAGGTAGAGGAAATATATTCTTTGTTAAAGAAAGAAAAACCGCACACAAAATAAGCCAGCGGTGAGTTTAAACAGATTACCAAAAGGAGGTGATTGAGTGAACCAAATTGACGCAAAATTAGAAGAAGCACTGAATAAGGTGCCTATGCCTGGAATAATGCGTAGCTTGGTGCAGATGAACTTGGTGAGAAGTGCTGAGTTTAAGGACGGCAAGGCGAAAATAGATTTAGCTTCGACTGCACTCCCTGATCAACATCGTGGGTGGTTGAAGGACAAGGCAGTGGCAGCGGTTAGCGAGATTTCCGGAGTGGAGGAAGTAACTGTCGATTTTGTCGAGGCCAAGCCCAAAGAACTTAATCAAATTGAGAAAATAATAGCCATCATGAGTGGTAAAGGGGGAGTGGGCAAATCTCTGGTAGCTGGTTTATTAGCTAGTTTTTTTGCTAGGGAAGGAAATGACGTGGGCATACTCGATGCTGATATCACTGGCTCCAGTATCCCCAAGATGTTTGGTTTAGATGCCCGCCCGAGCGGTAGTGAGACGGGTATTTTGCCCGTATTATCAAGGTCTGGAATTGAAATCATGTCCATGAACCTACTCTTGCCCAGTGAGGATGAAGCCGTTATCTGGAGAGGTCCTCTCATGTCTAAAGCTATCACGCAATTCTGGGAGGAAGTTCTTTGGGGTAAGCTAGACTATCTAATAATAGATCTGCCACCGGGCACTGCTGATGCCCCGTTGACAGTTCTACAGGTAATCCCCATCTCAGGGGTGATTGATGTTTTTACTCCTCAGGAGTTGACTGAAATGATAGTTAAGAAAGCAGTGAAGATGGCACAAAAGATGAATATTCGGGTTCTGGGAGTAGTGGAGAACATGAGTTATCTCGTATTGCCCGAGACAGGTAAGAAGATGGAAATTTTCGGCAGGAGCAGGGGAGAGGAAATGGCCAAAGCTTCTGGAGCCCCTCTTTTAGGGAAGCTACCGATCGACCCAGAGTTAGCTAAGCTGTGTGACCAAGGAAAAATTGAGAAATACAGTTCAAATGCCGTATCTGAACTTATTGCCAATTTGACTACGACTCTAAATGAGAAGAAAGAAGGGTAGTTGTATATAATCAGGAAAACGGGCTTAGCACGTTCAATCTTTTTCCAGAGGAGTAAAGAAAATGCCAAACGAATTTGACGATCCGTTTAAAGAACTGGAACAATCTGTCATGGAGGATATGAAAAAGATCTACTCAGAGAAAACGATTGATCATTTTCTAAAGCCCAGAAACCTGGGTGAAATGTCTGCTCCCGATGGATTTGCCAGGGTAACCGGTTCATGTGGGGATGCTATGGAAATATACCTTAAAGTAAGAGATGACAGGGTTATAAATGCTTCCTTCTGGACCGACGGCTGCGGCTGCAGCATTG
Organism: Dehalococcoidia bacterium; assembly: GCA_041551495.1. Taxonomy (GTDB): domain Bacteria; phylum Chloroflexota; class Dehalococcoidia; order GIF9; family AB-539-J10; genus RBG-13-51-36. The sequence goes on along the minus strand of JBFEMR010000021.1, from coordinate 9,456 downwards.
CCTCAGGCAGCATGATTACCGAGATGGCCAAGCAAATAAACATCAGCGAGGCTCAAAGGATTAGCCAGCATGATGTATTAGCTGCTCTAGGTGGTTTGCCAGAGGAAAGCGAACATTGCGCTCTTCTGGCAGCCAATACGCTCAAAGCGGCAATCAAGGACTACCTCGCCTTTAAGGGAGAACCCTGGAAAAGAGTCTACCATAGACAGTAAAAGGGAAATACGAATTACTCCCTCTGGTTACTATTGTGAACAAATTGTAGCCCAATAAAATAATTGATTCACTCATTAATTTCTTGAAATGAATTTGCTTGAGTACGCTTTTGGTTTCTTACGATAGAAACACCCCCTGGTGTTAGATCGACTCTATTACCTTCTAGGCGTATAAAATATGAGCTTTCGAGAAAATTAAGATGGAATCTTAATTCAGGTCCGTTAACTTTTAGTTTCTCAGAAATTTCATTTACTGACAAAGCTCTTTGCTCTAGGGTAGTTAGAATATTCCTTCGAATTGGATTTTTTAGTGCCTCAAGAGAACATGCACTGCCTGCAGAGCCTTTCTCTTCCGTTAACTTGTTTACCAATTCTTGCATCCATTTCATTGCTTCCTCATCGGTCATTTCTCTGGGATCTTGCTTAGCAGAATACATTGTAACCTCAATGGACTTGCACCTAGCTCATTTATCATGCTCTTGAATATACTTAAAAGCCGATATAGCAGCAGTGATACCATCCCCGACGGCAGCACCAATCTGGCGTGGCGAATTCTTGCGTATATCGCCGGCAGCAAAGATGCCGGGAGCTGAAGTAGCCATTGTTTCGTCGGTCACTATATATCCAGTATCATCCAAGTCCACAACATTGACAAAGCTGTGGCTATTGGGTGTAAGTCCTACTGCAACAAAGATACCAGCAACCTTCAACGTGGAGAGTTTACCTGTCTTTACATTGCGTAGTTTGATCTCTTCCAGCATCTTGTCTCCCACTAATTTCTCTACCACAGTACTCCACACGAACTCCAATTTGGGTTCATCGAAGGCTCGCTGCTGTAGGACTTGACCTGCTCTTAGCTGGTCTCGCCGATGTATTACATAGACTTTTTTAACATGTCGAGTCAGTTCTAAAGCATCGGTAATGGCAGTATCACCTCCTCCAATAACCGCTACTTCCCGGTCACGAAAGAAAAAACCGTCACAGGTAGCACAATAAGAAACACCATGACCTATCAACCTTTCCTCACCAGAAACCCCCAGTTTACGATATTCCGAACCAGACGCTATGATTACAGCTTTGGCTTCAAAGTTACCCTCAGTTGTGGAAATGCTATACGGTTGTTTTGGAGCAATGCCTGTAACCTCAGCAGTCACTACCTCCAGACCATGTTTGACTGCCTGTTGATGCATGAGTGATCCTAGCTCGGCACCAGAGATTCCCTGAGGAAAACCAGGATAATTCTCCACTTTTGTAGCATTTATTATTTGACCCCCAACTATGCCACGCTCCACCAGTAAGCTATTGAGCCCTGCCCTTGAGGTATAGAGACCCGCAGTTAGACCAGCAGGACCACCCCCTACAATAATTACTTCATATTTTGTCATTGGTCGTTTTTCCTCTTAGTTTAAGTAAATGTTCATGTTTCTTCTATATGCGGCTAGTTATTTTTTGAACCATCTACTAACCTCCTTAACTTATAATTTTTCTTTACACAGCCCCAGTTTCCTTAATGAATACCATATATTTCCTTTGATCCTAACAAGCAAAACGACTGCACTGGATATAGCATAACATAGCATGCCTTTCCTCTCCCATCCTTTACTCTATTGCTTACTAAGAAAGTTGTTTGCTGGAGTAAATTGTATACCATATAACTAATGATATAATCTGAAAAGTCGATAGCTAAGTTAGTAAGGTTGCAGGAAATCTAATGGCAGAAAAACATACTTTAGAATCGAAGCCCATCGGGATAATTCATTCGTCCTATACAAACACAGTAGCAGCCCCTTACCAGGGTTATAAAAGTGAGGATATTTCTCGTATAGAGGTATTTAAAGAATTCGAGGAGGGGTTGAAAGACATAGAAGGATTTTCCCATATTATCGTTATTTTCTGGTTCCACAAGTCTCAGGGATATCACCTACTGGTCAAGACACCCTGGGATGATGTTTTACATGGCCTCTTTGCTACCAGATCACCTCATAGACCCTGTCCCATCGGACTGACAGTAGTTGAGCTAGTAGCCAGGCAAAATAATATCCTCAGAGTGAAGGGATTGGACGCCATAGATGGCACACCCGTTTTGGATATCAAGCCCTATATAATTTCAACGGATGAAAGAATAGATGTCAAATCTGGCTGGCTTGAAGGCAAACTGGGAAGGGAAAGATGCTGACAGTAACCAATATCATCATATTACTGGCTGCCGGGGCAGGCACTGGTTTTACCAGCGGATTACTTGGTATTGGAGGCGGAGCTGTTATGGTTCCCGTCATTTACTGGCTTATCTTGACTATGAATATTCCTCCAGATATTGCCATAAGAATAGCATTCGGGACAAGTCTACTGGTAATTCTACCCACAGTTATAAGTGGAAGCTGGAGGCATAATAAAGAGAAGGCCGTTCGCTGGAAAATCGCACTGATTCTGGGCTCATGTGCCCTGGTCGGGGGCCTAATTGGGGCTACCTTGGCTGCTCACCTTCCTGAGAAGACACTCAAGTTGGGTTTTGGTGCACTTGTTCTAGCTATCGCTTTATGGATGGGGCTCGGAATGATGCCCAAGCTACGAAGAGACAATGCAGAACCACTCGAAAATTTGGGGCTTGTGGCGGCTTGCGGATTTCCTATAGGCATGGTAAGCGGATTGACCGGGATTGGTGGTGGTGTACTGATAGTCGCTGTCTTTGTATTAGGATTGAATTTCCCCATGCACATTGCTGTAGGAACGTCGGTGGCTGCAATCATACTTACCAGCCTTGGTGGTATTATTGGCTATATCGTAAATGGACTCGAGATATCCGGATTGCCGCCCTATTCACTAGGTTATGTGAATTTACCCATATTTTTGTGCCTGGTAGCCACCAGCATACCCATGGCCCAGCTTGGAGCCCGAGCAGCACACGCCCTCCCAGCGAAACCTTTAAAGTATATCTTCATTGCCTTCCTTATCTATGCAGGCCTAGAGATGATTGGGGTTATTAGCTGGATACAAGGTCTCTAGCTCTAATGTGCACCCGAAATCAGTAACGTGACTGCACCCAGTGGTTTACCAAAGTATGCTACAAATAGGTTTCAGAAAATCGAATTGACTAGAGTAAAGGCAGACAAGGAGTAACAGCCCCAGAATTATCATTATTGTGGCACCTACCGGTCTGGAATACTTCGTATATCGGTTTCCCAAGCTTGACGTGAAAGCAAACGCCGCTGTTGCAAAGATAACTAGGTCGTCAAGCATGAAAAAGAGAACATACAACAAGATATAGCCATAATACTGGAAAGTAGTTAAACCAGCCAAGGATAGTACTCTGGTAAAAACTGCCGGAATTGCCGCTGAACAGACGAATTCGACCATGTTCACTGTAAAAGCTAGTGCTATAATTCCCACCAGGATTCCCCAGGTCAGGGGAGAGGAAACTATCTCCTGTACTTTACTCATGGTCTTTTTCCGTGACTCTTCATCGGTAACTTCACAGACAATGGCGCCTTTTGTCTCTATTACTTCCCTTACCTGCAATATCCCTCCACCCAGAGCTACCAGACCAATAACAATTGTCACCGCCTTAACATAGCCGATGAACAGGAAAAGATTTAACCATGCTGTCATAAATAGGAAATACAGTATTCCTGAAGCCAGAACAAACGAGCCAACAATCAACCATATTCTTTTTCTATCTTTCAAAATCGCTACCAAGGATATAAGATAAACAAGTACCCACATAGCACAGGGATTGAATCCATCCACGAGACCTAATATTACTGCGAGAGCGGGAAGTGAATAATCAGCAAGTACGATTTCCCCTATGAGCGGTAATACGATTGTGTTCCGTGGCTCCTCACCTGTCGGTGGTGGGCACTCCCCTGACAGACACTGCTGTAGAGCTTCCTCAATCGCCCTGCCCGTTGTCTCTTCAGATTCCCAGCCGCCAAATACTTGATTTTCAAATATTGTTATAGGAAACTCCGGCTCGCGCTCCACGCCCCGCTCTGCAAGCATTTGAGATAGGAGAGCAATTCCTTCAGGTGTGGTGCCATCATGAGGAGTAATATTAATTGACAAGGCATCCTCTAATTTTTCATTGAATATCTCCTGCTCATCGCAGTGTGAACAGCCGGGAAGATAAAAGAAATGAACCTCAAATCCCTCACCTGTACTTGATGTTCCCTGACTTGTGAATCCGATGACTATTCCCAGGATTATCAGGGATATGATGAGATATCTCTTGAAGCGGTCCTGGAAGGTGTTTTTCAAAAAATTGGTTAACCTCTTATAAATCGATGAAAACCACTTCAAAAGAGTCTCTCCTGTTAGGAATTTCAAATATCTGAAGCACTCGGCGTACAGGTCGCCATCTGGGAAAAAAGTGTTTAGCTAGAATCGTTATCTATTTATTGGTATCAACCAAACGTACACGACGAACAATCCACAACTTCGAAAAATACGCTTTCATTGTCCATATAACCTGCTACATCAAACACAACTACCTTGACTGTAATGTCGGAAGTTATATTCGGCGCAGTCCAGGTAATCATAGAGCCTTCCCCGGTGATTTCGCCACCATCGCATAGCCATTCGTAAACCAGCTCACCACTGGTGTTTGAAGTAACGCACTCGATATCATATACTTTTTCTTTGCCAACCTTGTATCCCCAACTGTATTCCTTTAAATATTTGGGCTCTCTAGCCGTAACAATCAATTGTTCAATAATTGGCACAATACCATTTGCCACAATGAGAGTTAACGATGCATTGTCATCGTTGCCCTGACCGTCATCAACCACAACTGTAATGTCACAAACACCAATTTCTTCAGGAGCAGTCCAGGTAACTTCACGTTCCGTACCAGTAATGTAGCCTCTGCTAGCGGACCAGTCATAGCTCAGCTCGTCACCATCCCGGTCTGAAGCATTGCATGTCACCAATAAACTACCTGAAGGAGGAACCCATTCTGCCTCGGCCCCCACACCATCGATAACTGGCGGATAATTGTCCGGCAACTCACAAGATGTGCCCAATAGCAGTAACGATGCTGCTATAATTATTGTGATTATACGATATTTTGTTTTATTCACTAGACTCTATTCCCGTAGACACTTACGTAATAGGTATCCGGGGCATCACATATATTACCACTTTTATAAGCGTGATGTAAACTATCTTTCGAATGATTTTCTGGATACATTCTTCATTACCGGCACATAGTCCATCCATCGCTTTCTGACAGATGATGCATTGAGTTAGGACTGCTATGCTAACATCCGAAGGTACATGCTGAGCACGACACCACGTTAAAAAATACATTCTGAGTGTCTATGATATCGTGATCGATATCCAATACAGTTACTGTAACTGTGGTTCTTTCTACGTATTCATCCGGGGCAATCCAGGTAATCATGTAGCCCTGCCCAGAAATCGTGCCATGCTCGCATGACCAGTTGTACGATAGATCGCTGCCTACATCTGTAACAATGCACTCAATTTGATACTCTTGCTCTTTGCCAACTTTATATCCCCAAGAGTATGTTTTCAAATAGCAGTGTTCAGCCGTCACAGCCAAGTCTTCGATAAGTGTTGGTGGCTCTAATGCTACGATAATAGATAATGTTCTCGTATCCGAGCTATCATGGCCGTCCTTAACCTCGACTGTAATTTTGTATACGCCGAATTCTTGAGGGGCAGTCCAGTTCACATTTGCCCCCGTGCCCGAAATCTGACCCCCGTCAGTTGCCCACTTGTAGCTCAAGTCATCTTCATCAGGATCTTCAGCATCGCATGTCACCTGGATACTGCCCGAAGGAGTAGTCCAATCAGCATCGGCTACCAGACTGTTAATATATGGCGGCTTATTGGTTCTAACTTCGATAGTTACATAATTTGTGGCTTCACCACCTCGGCCATCGGTTACAATGACTGTAACATTGTATGAACCTGAAGAACGAGGAGCATGCCAGGTGACGGTAGCTCCTTCTCCATTTATTTCGCCGCCATTAGTCGACCAATTATAGCTTAGCTCGTCCTCATCAGCGTCTGAAGCAGTACATACAATCTGGCAGGTTCCCGAAGGACTTACTTTCCCTGGTGTAGCCTCAAAACCGACAATGGCTGGTCGATGGTTAGCTAACACCGTGTCAAGTATAATCGCTAATATTACTGCTGCCACCACGATTACAATAGTTATAAGCCATCTTTTGTTCATTACTTTCTCTCCTTGGGTTCTCTTTCGTTCAATTCTGTATCCGGGGCATTATATATATTATCACTTTATCTCTTCACTCTACAGTTGAAATCACCTTTATTTCATCTCCCACCACGGTGCCTAGAAAATCATAGGCGCTTCCGTCTCTCAGCGATATTTCAAGGTAACCGCTACTGCCGAGAACAGCCAATAGCCCTTCTTTTTGAGCGTAATAGTCACTAATACCTTGAATACGGTGCCCAGCCACCTCAACCGAGACATCTTTGCCAGGCAATTCATTGTTTTTGATATTTGTAATCAAGGTGCCAAAGTGATCAATATATAAGATTAAGCCGATTAAATTACCATCCGGATCAACGGTCGGCTTTGGTATTGAGAGAACATGCAGAGACTTGATTTTTTCACCGAATTCATAAAGGGAAATGCCCAGAGATAAGCCAGCAGCCACAGGAGCAAAAATATCTCTTCCGTGGAAGGTAGGGCTGACCGGATGTCGCCAGAAGCGAGGGTCGGTAATAGCTACAGCTTCGAGACCCGACTTAAATACTATCTCCTTGATACCTTGAGTATGTTCGGTTAATAAGCGACTTTCAACTAGAAATAAATCGTCAATTATATAGCTGAGGATGCCGTTATCGGGGGCGACTAAGAGAGAAGAAGGTGTCTTTACTATCACCCCCTGGCGCTCACTACCTACGCCGGGGTCAACAATAGCCACATGAATTGTATCGTTAGGGAAGTAGCGATAAGCAATACCAAGTATGAACGCAGCTTGAAGAATATTCTGCGGCTCGATAGAATGGCTGATGTCAATAATATTAGCTTCGGGGTTAGTGCTTAGGATGGCACCTTTCAAAGTAGCAACGTAAGCATCATCATAACCAAAGTCGGTAGTCAGGGTTATTATGGAACTCATCTATAGATATTAAGCCTGTGTAGCAATTAGAACAGCAAAAACAACAAGCAGGATAACTAAGATTATGGTTAGCCTGAAAAGTGTGCTTTCTATCCCTCTTCGGGTTCGATAAACCGAGTCAGCCTGCCCAAAGATGCCCCCTATACCTCCACCGCGTAATTGAAATAGTACAGTGGCAATTAGGGCTATTGATATTAAAATCTGGGCAATAAGAAAATAATTAGCCAATTTATTTCCCTCCTAGCTCCTTTATAATAATCTCCCTCACCAAGCCTGGATTAGCCCTTCCCCTGGTAGCTTTCATGACCTGCCCTATAATGAACGTTAAAGCTTGCTCTTTACCGGAGGTATAATCTGCTATTGCCCCCGTATTATTATCCATTACCTGTTTTATCACTTCTCTTATTTCAGCGGCATCGCTAATCTGGCTGAGTTGTTTCTCTTTAATAATATCACCGGCTCCTTTGCCGCTGCGAAACATCTCTTCGAATACTGCCTTGGCAACTGGCCCGCTTATGGCACCTTTATCTACCAGATCCAGCATTTCTGCCAGATATTTCGGAGTTATTTTAACATTTTCAACCGCAGTGTTGGTAGCGTTAACTAACCGGCTGAAATCTCCCGATAGCCAGTTACTGACCGTTTTAGCCTTGCTAGGTTCCATTAACCTGACGCAGTTTTCAAAATAATCTGCCATAGCCTTGGAGCTAGTTAAAATATTGGCGTCGTAAATGGATAAACCATATTCCGTCATAAATCTATCTCTGCGTGCTTCAGGTAATTCTGGGAGCCTTGCTCTGATTTCCTCTATCTTAGCCCGGTCCAAAACAAGGGAGGGTAAATCAGGTTCGGGAAAATACCTGTAATCATCAGCATATTCTTTGGTTCTTTGTAGCACGGTTATGCCTTTTTCGTCTATCCAACCCCTGGTCTCTTGTACCAGTTTTCCACCTTCCTCAAGTACCTTTTTTTGTCGGCTCGATTCGAATTCCATAGCCTGGTAAACTGCTTTGAAGCTATTCATGTTTTTAACTTCTACCTTAGGCAAATATTCTTTACTGTCCAACGGGCGAATGCTTATGTTAGCATCACACCTGAAGCTTCCTTCCTCCATATTGCCGGTAGAGACCCCCAGATAACGTAAGATATTACGTAACCTGATGAGATAATCGCGAGCTTCCTCTGGGGAACTTAATTCGGGCTCGCTAACGACTTCCATCAATGGCACACCGGAACGATTAACATCTACCAGACTGTAATCCCCTCTGTGCCATAGTTTAGCAGTATCCTCTTCTAGATGTACCCTCGTAATATTGACTCTTTTCCTGTCGTTATCGCCATAAATGGTTAGCCAACCGCCTTTCCCGATGGGAGCATCATACTGGGAAATCTGGTAGCCCTTCATCAGGTCAGGGTAAAAGTAGTTCTTGCGGTCGAATTTAGTATATTCGGGGATAGTACAATTTAAAGCCAGGGCTGTCATTACGGTATATTCAATTGCCTTTTCATTGATGACAGGAAGAACGCCTGGCATACCCAGGCAGACAGGGCAGACATAGGTATTGGGAAGGGCACTGGCATAATCCGTACTGCAGCTACAAAACATCTTACTGTCGGTCAATAGCTGAGTGTGGACTTCCAGGCCGATGACAATCTCATAGGTCATAGCTTGGGTTCAGTATAACAATGTTATCAGGCAAGAGCAAGAAATAGTTGACTTGACCCATACTTGGGGCATTGCTAGAATTCAATCTGGGGATATAGCTCAGTTGGGAGAGCGCTGCGTTCGCATCGCAGAGGCCGGGGGTTCGAATCCCCCTATCTCCACCAAGAAATTTGAGGAAGCTGTCTAGTGATCTCTGTAAAAACGGGGTAAATGAAGCACCTCTCTGGAGACGAAGCTAAGGATATTAGTTGACATAATAACTAGATAGTTAGCGAATGACCTGCGATACGGACAAGATTCAAGTGACATGCCCCTGTAGCTCAGTGGACAGAGCAGCGGTTTCCTAAACCGCGTGTCGGGCGTTCGAGTCGCCCCAGGGGCACCATACAAATCAACTATTTTAAATCATTCATACTATAAACGTAACAAAATGAGTGGTTTTTACCTTCGAACTTAGTAGAGTGCA
>JBFEMR010000020.1:0-11507 GCA_041551495.1 Dehalococcoidia bacterium | reverse complement strand
ATTTATCGCCTCAGGAGTAATCTTCTCGGCGGCTATGGCCAGATCTCCTTCATTTTCCCGTGACTCGTCATCAACGATAACGACGAACTTGCCCGCCTTTATATCTTCAATTGCTTCATAAATGCTAGCCAGCATTGGTCCCCCCTACGAATCCATGTTCTGCAAGGAACTCAAAGCTTAAACTTTGTCTTCTTTGCTCCTGAAGATTTTCCACATATTTCGCTAAAATATCTACCTCCAAATTGACTATATCTCCACGTCTTTTTTTTCCCAATGTGGTATTTTCCTTAGTGTAAGACACCAGAGAGATAGCAAAAGAAGAATCATCAAGGCTTATGATAGTAAGACTAACACCGTCAACGGCTATAAAGCCTTTATTGACCATATAAGGCATTAGTTTCGTAGGTGCCAGAATTCTCATAATATTCGCTGTCTCCTCGCTAGTCACATCAATTACTTCTCCCAAATCATCTATATGACCCAACACTAAATGGCCACCCAGGCGTCCCCCCAATACCAATGCCCTTTCCATATTTACTAGATCACCGTAATGAAGATTACCAAGGTTAGTGCAACGTAACGTCTCAGGCATAACATTAACACTAAAGCCGTGATTTTCCAGGGAAATGACAGTTAAGCAAACACCATTAACAGCTACGCTATCACCCTCTCTTGTTTCTTCAAACACCTTGTTAGCTTCAAAGGTCAAGGAGTCTCTACTCGTTTCCTTAACTATACCAATTTCCTCAATAATGCCTGTGAACATACTGCAAACCCAGGAACTTACGCTTCTTGCGGTAATGGCTTGTCGACGTATCCACTAACTAATACATCATCACCGAAACTCTTGATATCGACTCTACTAAGTCTTAAGGCTTTAGCTATGTTGTCAACACCATTTCCTCCAACACTTGCAGCCTTACAGCCACCAATAATAATAGGTGAGATAAAAGCCAATACCTTATCCACTAAGCAGTGGTCAAAAAGTGAACCGAGAAGCTCACCACCCCCTTCTACAAGTACAGTAACAATCTCTCGTCTCCCCAGTAACTTGAACAACTCTGCAACGTCCACCCACCCTCCTCTGGCTGGCAATTCCAGTACTTTAGCTCCCGCTTCTACAAATTTCTCTTTCTTTGCGGAGTCGAAAGGTGCTGCTACAGCAAGCAAAACCTCACCCGGTGGTTCAAAAATATGAGCGTTCAACGGAACTCTTCCCTTACTATCAACAATCAAACGTAGGGGCTGCAGTTTCCCTATACCACCCCTACCACCACAACATTTAGCAGTAAGGTGAGGATTATCGGCAACAACGGTGTTCACTCCTACCATTATGGCATCGAATGTATATCGCAGTGCATGTGCATACTTTCTTGTCTCTTCCTTGGTTATCCATTTAGAATCGCCAGATTTTGTAGCAATCTTACCATCCAGGCTTATGGCGAATTTGGCTACGACAAATGGTAAACCTGTAGTAATGTGCTTAATATATGCCTCGTTTATTTCGTAGGCTTCTTGTTGACATATACCAATATGGGTCTTAATGCCTTCTGTATTTAGCCTACCTACGCCGCGCCCTGACACCAGTGGATTGGGATCCAGTAAAGCCAGGTAGACCTCTGAAATGCCGGCATTAATTATAGCTTGAGTACAAGGTGGAGTATGCCCATAATGGGAGCAGGGCTCCAGTGTAACATAAAGAGTAGCACCCCTAGCCTTATCACCAGCCTGTCGAAGTGCTATAATCTCAGCGTGCTCCGACCCGGCAGGCTGAGTATACCCCATGCCAACAACAAGTCCGTCTTTGATAACTACCGCCCCCACTGCCGGGTTAGGACTGGTATATCCCATAGCTAATCGTGCTAGAGATAAAGCACATTCCATATAATGCTGGCGGGGCATTACCATCTGCCTTTACTGGATATACTGTCTATAAGTGGACAACAGATTGTGAGCTGTAGGTTCGCTTTGTCTTTAGTATTTACTCCTCTAGTTGCTAGAACCATATAATCTTCCTAGTAAAAATCAAATTCAGTAAATACATTTATCAATCGCCATCTTAATCATACAAGGTAATCTCTAATTTGCCAAATTGAGCAATCAACGAGGAAGCTATCCCCTTTGTGTCTTCAGTATTGATTGTAACAGTAGTTCAATTGAAGTGCAAAAAGAGCACGCGTAAATGGAGATGTCGTTGCCATTTTTGTATAATGGATTAAAAGTAATGAACAAGGCTTTTGAAGTAATTGACCATACTGCTGACGTAGGTATCATTGCCTACGGGGTAGATATCGAGGAGCTTTTTTCAAATGCTGCTCTAGCTTTATTCAGTTTGATTACGGAACTTGAAAGCATTGAAAATAAATTTCATTTCGATTTGGAAGTGAGCGGCGAAGACATAGACATTTTACTCATTGAATGGCTAAATGAACTCATTTACCTATTCGATGTTAAACATATTCTGTTCCACCACTTTGATATTACAAATTTAACGCATAACGAACTCAAAGCTACCTGCTATGGAGAAGATTTTAATGTAATGAAACATACAATAAAGGTTGAGGTAAAAGCAGCCACGTATCATATGCTAAAGATAGATAAAAGTGATGACGGTTTCAGGGCACAGGTAATTCTAGATATTTAGGAACTACTAAAATGGCGCAATGGCAAGGGCAACTTATTAAGATAGACGATTACCGCTGGAAGATTCCCGAAGGATATAAAAGTGGCATGAGGGTTCCTGGTCTAATTTATGCTACCAAAGAAATGCTTGAATCAATGCGTGAGGAACATGCACCAGAACAGGTTGCCAATGTTGCATTTCTACCCGGTATTGTAGGACACTCCCTAGCTATGCCGGATATCCACTGGGGCTATGGTTTCCCTATAGGCGGAGTGGCGGCAATGAATGTTGAGAACGGCGTTATTTCCCCGGGAGGGGTAGGTTACGATATTAATTGCGGTGTAAGGTTATTACGTACCAGTCTTAGCGAAGCTGAAGTGCGACCAAGAATCAATGAACTCATTAATGCATTATACCGTAATGTGCCTTCAGGTCTCGGCTCTGAAGGGAAAATTAAGGTAAGCCAAAAAGAAATGAACCAGTTAATGGTGGAGGGAGCTCGTTGGGCCGTGAAGCGTGGTTTGGGTTACGAGGAAGATTTGAAGGTTACTGAAGAATATGGATGTCTCAGTGGCGCCGATCCCGATAAGATAAGCGACAAAGCAGCAAAGCGAGGCATGCCGCAGGCAGGCACATTAGGTTCGGGGAACCATTTTCTCGAGATTCAAGTAGTGAAAGAGATATTCGATTCTCACATAGCTAGCATTATGGGCATTGATGAGGTAGGTCAGATACTAGTTTTGATTCATACTGGCTCTCGCGGTTTTGGTCACCAAGTATGTACTGACCATCTGCGGGTTATGGAGGGGGCAGTATCTAGGTACGGAATAATGCTCCCCGATCGGCAGCTCGCCTGCGCTCCCATAAAATCGTCGGAAGGTCAAGATTATTTAGCTGCCATGGCATGTGCCGCTAATTATGCTTGGGTTAATCGGCAGTGTATTGCCCATTGGACTAGAGAAAGCTTTTCCAAAGTCTTTGGTAAAAGTACTGAGGCACTTGGAATGAAGCAAATTTATGATGTTGCTCATAATATAGCCAAAATCGAGGAACATATTGTAGATGATCGCAAACTCAAGGTTTGTGTTCACCGCAAAGGAGCTACTAGAGCTTTTCCAGCAAGCCATAAGGATACTCCTATATGCTATAAAGAGGTAGGACAACCCGTGCTCGTGCCTGGGGATATGGGACGTTGTTCTTTTATTGCTGTGGGCACCGAAAAGGCTATGGTTGAGACGTTCGGCTCCACTTGTCATGGTGCCGGAAGGATGTTAAGTCGTAGCGCTGCCAAGCGAAGTATGAAGGGTCAAGATGTACTTCAAGAATTGGAGAGTAGAGGTATTATCATCAGGGCTGGTAGCCTTCCCTCGCTAGCTGAGGAGGCATCACAAGCCTACAAAGATGTTACTGAAGTTATAGATGTGGTTCACCACGCTGGCATTTCCAGAAAAGTGGCTATGGCTGTACCTATGGGTGTAATTAAGGGTTAAATGTTATTAGTCATTCAGAAAGTAACGAAGAATCTAACATGAAGCAGACCACCATTGAGTTACCAAACCCACGGTTGAAGGGCAATGTTTCATTAGAAGAAACAATATTAAGGCGCAGAGCAGTACGTAGATACAGTAAGAAACCATTACTCTTGTCACAGTTGAGTCAAATACTCTGGTCAGCCCAGGGCATAACCGGAACCAGAGGGTTCAGGGCAGCTCCTAGCGCCGGAGCTACCTATCCCTTAGAGATTTATGTGGTAATCGGCGAACAATGTATAGTTGCCGGCGAGGCAAAACAAGATTTTCAAGAAGTACAGGCTGGCATTTATCACTATGAACCGAACGCCCATTCGTTGAGTTTACATACTTCAGGCGATTTAAGACCATATTTAGCAAGGGCAGCTCTGGATGAGGAGTTTATTACGAAAGCCCCTGTGGATATTGTCATCTGTGCCCTTTATCACAGGACTTCTTACAGGTATGGCAAACGCGGGGAAAGATATGTTCACATGGAAGTGGGACACGTCGGTGAAAACATCCACCTTCAAGCTGTGGCTCTGGGACTGTCAACAGTAGAGGTCGGAGCCTTTAACGACGAAGCGGTAACAAAAGTCCTTGGGGTGAACCAACAGTTCAAGCCTCTATATATAATGCCTGTAGGTAAAGCGGTGTAAGGAAAGAAACAAAACACCCGATATTTTTATTGGTGGCTATCCATGGATACTTTGGATCCATGACTGAATTGATATTGAAGCCTTTTCACCACATCAGTAAGATTGTTTGACCGCTAATTTGGAAAGCTATAAAATAATTCTACCCCGTAATTTATGACTCCTAAAATTATGAGATTAGTGGAACGGATATTAAAGGGAGACAACGCCTCCTTGTCACGCGTCATCAGCCTAGTGGAAAACGAAAGCAACGAAGTGCCGGAAATAATGAAACTTATCGCTCCACACTTGGGGAAGGCACATTGCATAGGAGTAACCGGTCCACCTGGAGTGGGAAAGAGCACCTTGGTGGACAAGCTAACAGTGTTGATGCGGAAACAGGGTTTAAAAGTCGGAATAATTGCCGTAGACCCTTCAAGCCCGTTCACGGGAGGTGCAGTATTGGGTGACAGGATAAGAATGCAACAACATTATCTTGACGACGGCGTTTTTATTCGCAGTATGGCAACTCGCGGTAGTATGGGCGGACTACCACAAGCTACCGGCTCGGTAATCAAGTTACTTGATGCCTCTGGTAAAGACATCATCCTGATAGAAACGGTAGGAGTGGGGCAAAGCGAGGTAGATATTATGGAGAAGACCGATACTGTGCTTGTCGTGTTATGCCCGGAATCCGGGGATGCTATCCAGACGATGAAAGCAGGACTATTTGAGATTGCTGACATATTTGTGGTTAATAAATCTGACCATCCTGGTGTCGATAACTTTGTCCGTGATATACAAGCTATGCTGCATCTTCGCGAGATAAGTTGGTGGAATATACCTGTTGTAGCCACGGAAGCAGTTAACGACATTGGTATTGAGGAACTCTATAAACAGATTCAATTACACCACCAAGCTCTCTGTAAAGATGATCTACTTTTACAACGTCGCAAATTACAACGTAAACAAGATTTCATAAAAACTTTGGAAAGAAAACTCACTCGTAAGCTACTCATGTTAATTGAGCAAGATGGACAACTGAGTACCTACGTTGATAGGGTGGAAAAAGGAGAGATTGACCCCTACTCTGCGGCTGATGAAATCCTTAAATCTGGAAAGCTTCTGTCTGATTGGTTACATCGGTAGTCCTACGTGAATCTAAATGGCCAAAATTTATGATGTCGCCATAGTTGGCGCTGGTCCCGCTGGTATATTCGCTAGCTTAGAATTATGTAAAGCTGGTCTTGACGTTTTGCTCCTGGACAAAGGAGGAGAAATTGATGCCCGCATTTGCCCTGTGCAAGACAAAAAGGGGTGCTGTGCACTCTGTTTCCCCTGCAATTTGGTAAGCGGTTTTGGAGGTGCTGGTGCTTTCAGTGATGGCAAACTAACTTTGTCCACCCAAGTAGGCGGCCGACTCAAAGAACTGGTCGGTTCGAACCAGGCTAGAACACTCATAGATTATGTTGATTCCATCTACCTCAAATTTGGCGCCCCACGAAAAGTCTATGGAATAGGTGGGAACATAGCTGAACTGGAGCAAGAAGCCAACTTAGCCGGGCTCACATTAATCCCAGTTAAATTACGCCACTTGGGTACAGAGCTTTGTCACGAAACATTGAAGGCTATGCAAAATTATCTATCATCGAAAGTAGATATTAGGCTAACAACAACAATCAACCATATTATAGTTGAAGATGGTGCCGTCAAAGCCATTGAAACCAGTGATGGTGAAACCTTAAGCTGTCGCTACTTAATCTTGGCCCCGGGGAGAGAGGGGGCAGAATGGTTATGCAATGAAGCCGATAAGCTCAAATTGAGCCTTAATTCTAACCCTGTAGATGTAGGGTGCCGAATTGAAGTACCAATGAAAATCATGGAGAAGCTAACTTCGACATTGTATGAATCAAAACTCGAATTTTATTCCAAAAGCTTCAATGACCGGGTTAGAACGTTCTGCATGTGTCCCGGAGGCGAGGTAATCACGGAATCTACAGGTGGTTCCGACCCTGTCATTACCGTTAATGGAATTGGTTACAGACAACCCAAGACAAAAAATACCAATTTTGCCATCTTGGTAAGCACCACCTTCACAGAACCTTTCCACGAACCCATTGCATACGGCAAATATCTGGCGAGGCTGGCTAATATCCTTAGCGGCGGTGTGTTGCTGCAGAGATTGGGGGACTTAATGAATGGCCACCGCTCTACACAGGCCCGTCTCAAGGATAGTCCCATCGAACCAAGCTTAGAAGCGGCAACTCCAGGCGATTTGAGCTTTGCCCTTCCCTATCGTTATCTCAAGAATATAGTGGAAATGCTTCAAACTATGGACAAACTGGTTCCCGGCGTTGCTTCTCCACAGACTTTGCTTTACGGGACAGAAGTGAAATTTTACTCAAGTCAGCTGAAGTTGACCCCTTGTTTAGAAACCGAGATCAGCAATGTATTTGCTACTGGCGATGGTGCTGGTGTTAGTCGGGGCTTAGTCCAGGCTTCGGCCTCAGGTATAGTAGCAGCTAGAGAAATATTAAAGCGGTTAGGAAAACAGTCTTCCCCGGTAAAGTGAAGTATCCTACTTTTTTTGGCATTGATTTAACCTCAACTGAGGCCAAACCTAGCGCTTGTTTAGGATTGGACAGTAAATCACAAATTGTTTATTTTGGCTTCATAACCAAGAATAGAGATATCGTCACTCTGTTAGATCTCTATTCCCCTCAAGTAATAGCAATTGATGCCCCCTTAAGTTTGCCATCGGGGTTATGCTGCCTTGAGGAATATTGCGCTTGCAAGCCCAAATTTCCAAGGAATAATAGGCAATGTGACCAGGAATTAAAGCGACAAGGAATTCCTTGTTACCCCACTAGCAAGAAGACCTTTATCAAGGACTTGATCTACCGTGGTATTGAGCTTAAAAATAGCATTAGTCGTGAGGCGAAGCAAGGTTGTCAAATCATTGAAGTTTATCCCTTCGCTAGCAACGTCCGCCTCTTTGGTAACACTATTCCCAGGAAAACTACAAAACAAGGGCTAAATTTCGTCAGGGATAAGCTACGAAATATTCTACCTAATATTGAGCCTTATCTAGATATGTTCAACCACGATCTTTGCGATGCCGCAGTGGCAGCTTATACTGCTTTGCTTCACCACCAAAATGAGGCGGATGCTCTGGGCAATGATGCAGAGGGGCAAATTTTCATCCCAAGTTGACGTTCACCCTGTCTCTTGCTACACTACAAAAGTACAACAGGAGGTGAAATGGAACTAACTTTAAGCGTTATCAAAGCAGACATTGGCGGTTATGTAGGGCATTCTTCCAGCCATCCCGATGTAATACAAAAAGCTAAGGAAAGACTAGAACATGCCCAAGGCCAAGGGCTGTTAATAGACCATCACGTAACAGTTTGTGGCGATGACCTCCAGTTGATAATGACTCACCAGCAGGGTGAAGATAGTGAGCAAATCCACAGGCTAGCTTGGGACACATTCGTGGATTGCACCGATGTAGCTAAGTGTTTGAAGCTACACGGTGCCGGTCAGGACCTTCTGGCTGATGCTTTCTCCGGCAATATCAAAGGTATGGGACCCGGTACCGCTGAGATGCAATTTTCCGAGCGCCAGGCTGAAACCATAGTCATATTTATGGCCGATAAGACAGCGTCTGGCGCCTGGAATCTGCCGTTATATAAAATATTTGCTGACCCTTTTAACACCATCGGGCTAGTTATTGCCTCCAATATGCACTCGGGCTTCACTTTTGAAGTGCACGACGTCAAAGAGCACAAAAAAATCATATTCAACGCCCCTGAGGAAATTTACGACATGCTGGTCTTTATCGGTGCACCAGGCCGCTATTCCATCAAAGCAGTCTACCATAAGGAGAGCGGTGAAATCGCCGCTGTCTCCTCTACTCAAAGGCTGTCTCTCATGGCAGGAAGATACGTAGGTAAGGATGACCCTGTCTGCATCGTTCGTTCCCAGGGAAAATTTCCCGCTGTGGGTGAAATACTGGAACCTTTTGCATCTCCTCACATAGTAGAAGGCTGGATGAGAGGCTCACACCACGGCCCATTAATGCCGGTAGCTGTCCGAGAGAGCAATCCGTGTCGCTTCGATGGTCCCCCACGAGTAATAGCTGCTGGTTTCCAAATCGCCAATGGCAAGCTTGTCGGTCCTCGTGACCTCTTTGATGATCCTGCTTATGATGAGGCCCGTCATCAAGCAAATATTATGGCGGATTTCCTGCGGCGAATGGGTCCATTTGAACCACATCGCCTGCCGCTTGATGAAATGGAATATACCACCATGCCCGAAGTGGCAAAGAAGCTGGCGCCAAGATTTCAAGACATCTAATGACGGAATGCCGAAGCTCCTTTTAGCTACCTCCAATCCGGGGAAAATCAGGGAATATCGTTTTCTACTGGATGGTCTTGGTTATCAAATAACGATACTGACCGAAAAGGGAATCTCAAAAGCCGTCGTCGAGTCGGGGAGCAATTACGAACAAAATGCTCGATTGAAAGCCCTTACTTATGCCAAATTAAGCCAGCTCACCGCTCTTGCCGATGACTCAGGACTGGAGGTGGATGCCCTCAATGGGAAGCCAGGTATTAAATCAGCTCGCTTTGCTGGTGAATCTGCTAGCGACTTAGATAAAGTGAACCTTCTCTTAGCTAGACTTAAAGACACCCCGTGGGAGAAACGAACAGCCCGTTTCAAGTGTGTCATTGCTATAGCCAGTCCGAGAGGTCGTGTAGAGTTATGCTATGGCGAGTGTCATGGCATGATTGCTCTCCAGGCTAAGGGAGAAAATGGTTTTGGCTATGACCCTATTTTTTTCTTTCCCGAAATGGGTAAGACCATGGCTGAACTTCCATTTGAGATAAAGAATCAGGTCAGCCACCGTGCCCAAGCAAGTCAGAAAGCACGCCAGGTGCTGCAACAACTCCGGGGCTAACTTATTTTAAACGACTTGATTAACTTCTCCGCCAGTTAAAATTTCAAATAATACATATAAAAACGAGACTTTTTACAATATTTACTGAATATTTAAGCAAAAACTATTGACATTCGAATAACGATGGCTTATCCTTTAAAAAAAAGGGAGGTGAACAGATGCAAGCATACTGTATGAAATGCCGCGCCAAAAGAGAAATGAAGAACCCCAGAAGCATAATCATGAAGAATCGCAGACCGGCTACTCAAGGCGTGTGTCCTGTGTGCGGAACCAAGATGTTCAGAATAGGGAAGGCTTAAAACTACTATCGTAGTTAGCAGAACCACTGAAAGGCTGGGTATCATATAGAAGATACCCAGCCTTTTGTTACCTACCGTCAACATACGGGATTGTATCTATACCAACCCACCGTAGAATTTTTTTCTGAATCGCCTACTGGCACTTATATTTAGTTGCCCCTAGATATCTTAATTTCTATCCGATATTGACTACCCCCAAGGTTATTAAGAGCACTATGACGCCAGCTATTATTACTCCTAACGCGACAGCAGGGAAAGCTTTCTTCCAATCCATGCCCACTAGCCAGACTAATATAGTTCCAGTATATGCCCCGGTGATAGGCAAAGGTATAGCCACAAATAAAGCTAATCCCCAAAAACCATATTTCTTCACTATCGGATTACCTCGTTTTCTTAAATTATCAAGGTACTTGTCAAACAACGGAATTCGGTACAGCAGCTTATCGTAAAAGAGGCGTAGTACAAAGAAGACAGGGAAAAATATCACGATGTTAGCAATGACCGCTATGAAGAAGGTAAATAAGGGGTCTAACCCTAAAGATATACCCAATGGTATGCCGCCTCTCAGTTCACTAATAGGTGACATAGCTGCTAGCAGGGTTAGAGCTATTTCTCTTACCATTACATGCTTCAACAGTGCTTCTTATGATTGGGAAGGCTAGTTTAACATATGTTATTATATCGTGTGGTTGTTGCCAAGCACTTAGTTACATGCTAATCTTCTATTTCACTTAGCTTAGACAGGCAATGCACACAAGAAGACTATTTGGAACTAGTGGCATCCGGGGCATAGTTAACCAAGATCTATCGCCTGATTTCTGTCGTCAGGTTGCCTTAGCTATAGGTACTACACTTCCTGTCGCTTCTACAGTCTGTATCGGGACCGACACCAGAATAAGCAGGGACATAATTAAGGAGGCGGTTACAGCGGGCTTGCGTTCTTGTAGCATAAACGTAGTTGACTTGGGCATTTTACCTACTCCGGCACTGGCATTGCTCACTCGGGAATCAGGCTTTGCTACTGGTATTATGGTCACAGCTTCCCACAATCCGCCCGAGTTCAATGGAATCAAACTCTTCACCGAGAATTCACTGGGATATAGTCAGACTCAAGAAGCGGAGATAGAAAAAGTTTTTTCTGAAAAACATTTCCGACAGGGGGAGAGAGGAACTTTGGAACAAGGACAGGATATGAAACAAAGATACCTTTCCTTTATCGAAGGCAAACTTTCCCCAAGAGAACCTAATCATAAACTTAAAATAGTTGTTGATCCTGGCAACGGCGCCGCGTCCAACTTTGCAAGTTATATCTTTGTTCAGTTGGGCTTTGACGTAGTGTCCGTAAATGATGAGCCGGATGGTCATTTTCCCGGGAGAAGTCCCGAGCCGAAAGCAGATACCCTCCAAGGCACGGTCGATTTCCTGAGACATAATAATGCTGACTTAGCTATCTGTTTTGATGGCGATGCAGATCGCGTTGTT
>JBFEMR010000019.1:0-11821 GCA_041551495.1 Dehalococcoidia bacterium | reverse complement strand
CGATAAAGTCGCTGTTGATGATTTGTCCTTCTCTGTTGCCCAGGGTGAGATGTTCGGCCTTATTGGCCCTAATGGTGCCGGCAAGACTACCACCATCCGGATGATGATGGACATCCTCAAGCCGGATTCGGGCGAGGTGACCATCCTCGGCGAAAAATTGAATGAATCTACCAAGAATAGGCTTGGCTACCTGCCCGAGGAAAGAGGGCTGTATAAAAAACTGAAGGTTATAGATTCTATAGTTTATCTAGCCTCCCTCAAGGATGTGAATAGACACTCGGCGGTGGAAAAGGCTAATGAGCTACTTAATCAAACCGGCATGTCTGCCAGCAAGAATAAGAAGATTGAGGAACTGAGCCGGGGCATGGGGCAGATTATCCAGTTCATCGTTACCATCATCCATGACCCGCAACTACTGGTCATGGATGAACCCTTCGCCGGCCTTGACCCGGTTAACACCGAACTACTGAAAGGGATGCTGACTGACCTGAGGAAGCAGGGTAAAGCTATAATTCTGAGCACACACCAGATGAACCAGGTAGAGGAACTATGCGACCGCATCTTAATGATAAACAACGGGCAGAACGTCCTTTATGGGGACTTAGATGAAATCAAGGCAAGATATAGGGGCAATGCGCTACTGCTGGATGTGGAAGGAGAGCTGGGTGAAATACCGGGAGTTACTGGTAAACGGGTCCACAAAAGCTATACGGAATTGATACTGGATGGCAAAACAATCCCCCAGCAAGTACTGTTGCATTTGATAAACCGTGGCATGGTAGTTAACCGCTTTGAAGTAGCCACTCCTTCACTTAACGAGATATTTCTGAAGGAAGTGGGTAAAAAAGCATGAACAAAACACTATTGATATTGCGGCATGAATTCCTGCACATGGTAAAGAGGAAGGGTTTTATTATTTTGACTCTTATCGTGCCGGTCTTGGCTCTCATAGGCATAGGTATTTTCCAGCTCGCATCACCCGGCGAGCCATCGGTAGTAGAAACAACTACCATCGGCTATGTCGATGAAGCCGGTGGGTTCGACCAGTATACTACCCAGGGATATATAGAGTTAGTGCGCTTCGGTACACAGGATGCTGCCACAGCTGCCTTGATTAACGGCGATGTTTATGAATACTTCGTCATTCCACCGGATTATCTCTCAATAGGGGTAATTAACCGTTATACGCTGGAAAGACAGCTGGAAACGCCACCGGTTATCTCCACTGCTATCAAGAATTTTCTCACCAGTAATATGTTGGCTGACAAGGTGCCTCCCGAAACAATATACCGGATAGAAGCCCCCATAGACCTGGTGACGACTAGACTTACCGAAACCGGGGAAGTCGCTACCGAACAGGGCGGATACGGAAATGTCATCATCCCAGCGATTTTCGGCCTTCTGCTAGCTCTCTCTCTGCAGGCCGCTTCCCTGTACATGGTGGAAGGGCTGGGAGATGAAAAGGAGAGTCGCCTTATCGAGGTATTGCTTTCCTCAGTTTCCCCCCGGCAACTACTCACCGGTAAGGTTTTGGGACTGGGTGCCGCAGGGTTGGTACAGGTGGTCGTCTGGTTGGCTTCTTTGCCCCTCCTTTTAAACCTCGCATCATCCACTATAGGCGGTTTTTTTAGCACGATACAACTACCGGCTAACTTCCTGGTACTGGGGATAATATATTTCGTTCTGGGTTACCTATTGTTCGCGGCACTCTCGGCGGGCGTCGGTGCCATCAGCTCCAGCGCTCGTGACGGACAACCGATAGCCATGATTTATGCGCTTCTCGTATTTGTCCCCCTCTGGTTTGCATCCTTACTGTTTGTATTCCCGGACAGTCCAATTTGGACAGTTCTAACTATTTTCCCCATTACTGCTCCCATAGAAGTAATGCTGAGGCTGGGGGTAGCTGGCATTGCCACCTGGGAATTGGTGACCAGTTTGGCTGTTATGGTGCTTTCCATCCTCGGAGCTTTGGCATTGTCAGTAAAGGCTTTCCGAGTTTACCTGCTCATGTACGGGAAAAGACCTGCCTGGGGAGAGATTATTAGGAATCTCAGAAGTGGATAAACTGTCCTGGACTTAGGTTTCAGATGTACCGCACTCGTTTACTTGGCCTTTGAGCGTTTCCACAGCATGGGGCAGTGCGGGCAGTATCACCTCAAGGCATTCGCGTACTGCCTTGGGGCTTCCCGGCAGGTTAATAATCAAGCATTTCCCGCGAGTGCCCACCACAGCCCTACTTAGCATAGCATGTGGTGTTTTCTTGAGGCTCTCAGCTCTCATGGCCTCGGTAAAACCGGGAACAACCCTATCCACCACAGCGAGAGTCGCCTCCGGAGTAACGTCTCTGGGGGTAAGCCCTGTCCCACCTGTGGTGATGAGTATATCTAAGTTGTCTTCATCTGCCCACTTAACCAGCTTCTTAACAATAAGTTCCTTTTCATCAGGAATGACGTCGTAATTTATAATGTGGGCATCTATGCTGGGTAGGATCTCATAAATGACCGCTCCGCTTTTATCCTGCCGATCACCTCTTGCCCCTTTGTCGCTAATGGTCAGTACCCCTACTGTAAACATTTTCCTTCACCGTTGGCAGCTCTCAGAAAATTCTTCTCTATGAAATCGGCTATTGCTGCCGTATCAGCCCAGCTGATAATAGGCACTTTGTAGTTGTCAGCTAGCGGAGTATCCAATGACCCATCTGTCACAATGGCCGAAAGTTCCTCCGGGGAACACAATAAATCATCCCCAAGTTCTTTCCTGTGCACTTCGATTTTAGGCAGATTGCTTTTCTTAAACCCTTCGACAAGAACGACATCAAATTCATTGCCAATGATGGGCAGAACTTCTTCAGCGCGGAGGTCATGGTCTGACTTCTTAATGAAGGCAAGCTTGAGGGGCGAGCTAATACAAACTGCATCGCTGCCCGCCTGAGCGAACTTCCAAGTGTCTTTGCCGGGTTGGTCTATTTCTATTACTCCGCAATGGCTATGCTTCAAGGCGGCGATTCTGTATCCTCTTCTTTTGAACTCAGTGATGAGTTGCTCCATAAGTAGTGTTTTTCCGGATTCCGATCTGCCTACGATGGAAACAATCGGCCACGTTTTCACCTCACCTTGTTCTTCCTCCCAATCAAGCATTTGTACGTCGACCGTGTCTCCGGCTTTCACAGCCTGGCAGGTTTCGGGGATAACAGCCAAACCATTGGCCTTGGCTACGGACGTAAGAATTCCCGAACCTTGAGGACCGGTAAACGAGGCATAATATTGACCACCACGCCTGGTTACTATCACCCTGGCGAACACCCTGCGCCCATCGGTGTTAGTAAGGTTACCCTCGATAATCGCTCGAATTGTCGGTTTAGCCAGAAGTTTCTTACCCATCATTTTTAGTATGGCAGGACGGGCAAATTGTTCAAATGTAACCATGGAACTTACGGGATTACCCGGCAATCCCAAATGAGGCACCTTTTCTTTTCTACCTCCTTCCCTTTTCTTCATAACACCAAAAGCAAGCGGTTTCCCGGGCTTCATGCAAACTGTCCAGAAGCCAATCTCCCCATGCTCTGCCAGGACGTCCTTCACCATATCGTAGTCCCCCTTGGACACACCACCGGAGGTAATGAGCATATCTGCGTCCAAACCCTCATTTATTTTCTTAGTTAGAGACTGAATCGAATCGCGTCCTATACCCAGGATTTTGGGAATCCCTCCATAGCGAGAGACTTCGGCAGCAATGGTATAGGTGTTGCTATTATGAATCTTACCGGGAGCCAATGGCTTGTCGACATCGATAAGCTCGTCTCCCGTAGCTAGAATAGCTACAATCGGTCTACGGATGACCAGCGCGGCAGGGCATCCCAAGGAAGCCAGCACGCCTATCTCTTGGGGACGAAGCACCCTTCCTTTTTCAAGAACTAAATTGTTCTTGGCAATATCCTCGCCCCTATTTCGTACGTTCAATCCCTTCTTGGCTTGGCGTACTATACCGATTTGCGAAAGGTCGCCATTGGATGATTTGCGGGTTATTTCATCTGTGTCCTCGAATCTAACCACGGCATCAGCCCCTTCGGGC
The DNA here is from genome assembly GCA_041551495.1 of Dehalococcoidia bacterium. Classification (GTDB taxonomy): domain Bacteria; phylum Chloroflexota; class Dehalococcoidia; order GIF9; family AB-539-J10; genus RBG-13-51-36. Next base: position 7,750 of record JBFEMR010000019.1, on the reverse strand, counting down.
AGTGGCGCTCCTGTCATAATGCGAATAGCAGTGCCCGGCTTTATATCTTTTGTGGGCATCGATCCGGCGGCAACCTCTCCAACGACGAGTAAATATACCGGTGATGATTCACCAGCCCCAAAAGTATCTTCAGCTCGCAGGGCAAACCCGTCCATTGCGGCATTATCTAGTGGAGGAATATCTATAGTGGAATAGACATCCTCAGCCAGAACCTGTCCCAGGCAGTCCAAAATAGGCTTCCGCTCGGGCTCGAGAACCTCAACATAACTCAACACTCTCTCAAGGGCTTCTTCAACAGAAATCATATGATAAACTCCTGAAACTGTATTATAGATTATCTATGTCCTCTTACCAACTCCCGTTCAATTTCTAGCTATGCACCGCAATACTCGGAGTTCAGTTTAATTTGACAATAGGCAGATTTGGCTCTATATTTTAACAAGGTAAGGAGGTAAGAATGCGAGAAAAAGTTGAAGCAGCCCTGGAACAGGTAAGACCAACATTGTTAGCTGACGGAGGGGATGTCCAATTAGTGGATGTGAAGGACGGAGTGGTTACATTAAGGTTGACCGGTGCCTGCGGCGGTTGCCCAATGGCGACTATGACTTTGAAGGGTGGAATTGAAAGGGTGCTCAAGGAACAGGTGCCAGAAGTTAAAGAGGTAGTGGCTGTCTAGCCTGTAGTGACATTTTAAAAGGAGAGTTAATCGAAGCAGGTTGGAGGCTTAAATGACTCAGGGTTACTTTATCTGTCACTCTTGTGGCAAGACTGTAGAGCATACAGAGGAAGAGCGACCGTGCCAGTTACTCAACGGTTGGTACATGGTTTCACGATGGAAGGGACCAAAAACAGTTGAGCATTATAATTTTTGTTCGTCGGTTTGCCTTAAAAGATGGACGGATACACAAGTTCCCCAGATCCCTGATGTATTTTTGAAAGCTTTTGACAAAGGAAAGGATTAAAAAATGCCTATCTATGAATATCTTTGCCCCGATTGTGACTTAAAGTTTGAATTGCTTCGCCAGCAAAGCAAGGCAGACGAAAGTGCTACTTGCCCACGCTGTCACAATGACGCTAAACGAGTATTCTCCGCTTGCGCCTCTTTTTCTAGGGACAGCGAAGGGCTATCCACCCCAGTCGGGGGAGCTTCCTCTTGTGGCTCATGCTCTGCCACAAGTTGTAGTACCTGCCAAACATAGCCCCTGCAGCAAGAAACTACGAAGAGCCCTAATAATAGAGAACACCAGATGACTATCCTGTGTAAATGAATCCAAAATATCGAATCACATTGGTGAGCCGAGATGATTGAAATAAGGAGAGAAGATTTCGATATCGATGAGATAATCAAGAAGATGCACAGCCCCAAAATAGGGGCAATATCAATTTATTTAGGCAAAGTACGTGAGTTCCCTAAAGGAATTGGGTTGGAATTTGAAGACGATAACCGCAGTGTTCAGAAACTGAAGGAGATAGAAAAAATAGCAATGGATAGATTTGATATCGAGGATATATCCATAATACATCGATCAGGTTTCTTAGGCATATCAGAGAATATTCTATTAGTAGCAGTTTCTGCCTCACACAGAGGGCCAGCTTTCGATGCTTGCAGAAACGTAATAGATGAGATAAAAGACCTCCACAAATCATGGGGAAAAGAAGTGCCAAAATAGAAATTCTTATAAAGCTATTCTTATCACCACTTCTGGTGAACAGGCAATATCCGAATTTAAACCTTTCGGCGGGTTTGAAATAAGGACCATAGTAGTCTAAAATACACTATCTACTCTGGTTCACTCAATGCATGAACTTGGAATAACTGAAAACATAGTTAATGTTGCTTTGGCTAAAGCCGGTGAAGCTCAAGCCAGTAAGATCAATAAAATTAACCTAGTAATTGGTGAGATGTCAGGGTTTGTCGCTGATTGTATTCAGTTTTATTTCGATTCTCTAAGCAGAGATACTATTGCTCAAGGAGCCGTACTTCACTTTGAATTAGTGCCAGCTCAACTGCAATGTCGGAATTGTTCCACGATTTTCACCCCGGAAGACACCCTATGGTCTTGCCCTGAATGCCAGGGACGGAGCGTAGAAATTTCCAAGGGACGAGAACTTTATATCGAAAGCATAGAGGTAGAATGAAAAAAATAGAAGTAATTCAGAACATTTTAGAGGCCAATGAAACCATAGCTAGCCGAAATCGTCAGCTACTGAATGAGCATAAGGTTTTTTGTATTAACATTATGTCAGCTCCCGGGGCTGGGAAGACGAGTCTTCTTCTGCGGACTATGACTGTGCTGAAAGACAAGTTAAATATAGGTATTATAGAGGGAGATGTCGCTTCCACAGTAGATGCCGAGAAAGTACAAAACGAGGCAAAAGCCGTAGTTCAAATTAATACCCGAAATATGCCGGAAAGCTGTTCTTTGATGGCTGCCATGATAGAATCAGCTTTAAAAAGCATGCCCCTCGATAATATAGACCTGATCTTCATCGAAAATGTGGGCAATCTCATTTGCCCCTCTGAGTTTACCCTGGGAGAACACAAACGGGTAGTAATTTCCAGTCTGCCTGAAGGTGACGATAAGCCTATTAAATATCCCCTGATCTTTATCGATGCCGATGCTGTGATAGTAAATAAGATGGACCTTCTTCCTTATGTTGATTTCGATATTGCTACTTTTAGTCGTTCCATTGAAGGGCTAAATCAGAAAGCCGAGATTTTTCAATTATCCTGCAAGACGGGTGAGGGTATAGAGAAGTGGTGCTCCTGGATATTAGAACAAATAAATACCAACGTGACAAAGCAGTAGAAATCTCACATACTTGGTACATCTCATCACCTTGAGTAATTCGATGCCAGGGCAATTAACCGATAGGCTGCTTCCGTGCCAAGGTGAAAAATAGGGGGGGTTGACATTTCTGGCGGATAATATATAATCCCTGCAAGGATTCTAAGGAAACAAAGCTATTACAGCAAATTAACCAGTTATGAAATAAAATCCTTCTCGGTAGAGAAGGCGATTATGCGGTAAAGCATGAAGTTTCTAATTACAACGGTTGTCGCTTATGTAGTTTATCTCCTTCTTACCATTGGTAGCGGCACCGTTGGTTTGTGGAGTAACGCCGAGCTCATCATCGGGGCAGTATTGGCTGTGGTAGTTGGTGCCCTGTTCAGGAACCGCTTCATCGGCAAAGACCTGCGCATGTTGCACCCTCGGCGCTGGCTTACTTTCATCATTTATCTATTCCCTTTTTTCTGGGCCATGGCCAGGGCTAATATTGATGTAGCCTACCGCGTCATTACCGGGCGTATTAATCCAGCTATCTTGAAGATAGACCCCAAGCTAGATCGTGACCTGGCAATTACCATGTTGGCTACTTCGATCACGCTGACACCGGGAACACTGAGCGTGGATGTTGACCCAGAAACAAACGAGCTATATGTGCACTGGATAAATATTGACCCTGAGGTGCTCAAGGACATGCCGAGAGACTACCATCCCATATGTAACAGTTTTCCTGACTGGGCGAGGAGAATCGCAAATTGAACTGGATGCCGGCAATCATAGTTATGATGGTGTGTATTGGTATCGCTGTAGTACGTGTTTTTATGGGACCGGGAGCGCCGACGAGGCTGGTAGCTTTTGACACGCTGAATACTCTGGTAGTGGCAAGTCTAGTCATTGTGGCAATGATGACAGGCAATCGTCCGTTTTATATTGATGTAGCCATTGTGTATGCCTTGCTGTCATATGTCATGACGCTATACGTGGCCAAATACATTCAGGGGGACAAGTTCTAGTGGTGGCGCTGAACATAGTGACCTATATATTCATAGGAATTGGCCTTTTCTTCAATCTAGTAGGGTCCGTTGGCCTCCACCGCCTTCCCGACATGTACACCAGGCTGCATGCCGCTACCAAATGCACCACCTTTGGCTCCATCTTTATTATCCTGGCGGTAATTATACAGTGCGCGGGAATCTGGGCAGTGGAGGGAGATTCCACTCAGTCTGTAATGATCATACACGTTGTACTAGCTCTGGTAGCACTGGTGGTCACTAATGCCACGGGTGCCCATGGTATGGCTCGGGCGGCACACCGCAGCGGAGAAAAGCCCGCCAGAGCGGTCGTGGATGACCTGGAGAAGAAACAAAATGATTGAGGCTGGAATTCTGCATATCATTATACCAGTGTTACTGGTTGTCTGCGCCATATTTGTCGCCGTATTCAAGGACCTCTTGTATTCGGTCGTTGCGCTGGCTGTACTGAGTCTGTTGTTAGCCTTTCAGTTTTATATTCTTAGGGCACCTGACGTAGCCATTGCCGAAGCGGGAATCGGAGCCGCTGTGACCACGGCTATCTTTATCATCACCATCAGAGCGACCAAACGTATGGAGTGAATAATGAAGAGACAAGTTGCGGGCTTGATTTTGTTACTTGTTCTGGTAGCCTTCCTTGTGTTGGGGATGTACCTTGTTCACCCCTTCGGTTACCCAGATGCGTCTGAAATGGACGACTATATGATTGAGAACTCTCAAGAAGAGACCGGGAGCAACAACGTAGTAGCGGCGGTGCTCTTTGACTACCGAGGGCTTGATACACTGGGGGAAGCCACGATACTGTTCACGGCGGTGACCGGGGTGTTGCTTTTGTTACGATTATCGAAGCGCAAGGAGAATAATTCCTGATGCTGTCAAAGATTGTGCGTACAGTAGCCAACGGGTTTATACCCTTTATCATGATATTCGGTCTATATATTATTGCCCATGGGCACCTTACGCCGGGTGGAGGCTTTCAGGGTGGAGCTGTCGTTGTTTCCGGCGTAGTCATGTTGCTGGTAGCTTTCAGTTCTCAGGAACTTAAAAAATCAATACGTGAGCGTGTTTTATCAATAATGGAAAGTAGTGGAGCTTTGATCTTTATTATCCTGGCTTTTATCGGGATAGGCACTGTCTTCTTTTATAACTTGCTGATCGGCACACCAATTTTTGGCAATGTTCCTGCCTTCGGTCCCAATTTGGGAGATATCTGGACAGGTGGCGTCATTCCTTTGATGAACTTTGCGGTGGGCCTTAAGGTAATAGCCGGCCTTTCAGCAGTGGTCCTGGCTCTAGCGCTATTTTCCGGTGGCGAGGAGGTGGAAGAATGATGGAGCATGTTCCTCTCGATTTCCCCTTCATAGCGGCGGCGCTGCTGATGGGGGTATCTTTATATATAATCATATTCAAAAAGAATTTGATCAAGCTCATTATGGGCGTCGCCATGCTGGCAGCGGGAGTTAATCTGTTTCTGGTAGCGCTGGGCTACCGAGCGGGAGGGGGGGCTCCCATCTATACGGGCGTTATAAAAGAAACCATGGTCATGCCCGTACCTCAGGCATTAACCCTGACCAGTATTGTCATCAATGTTGCGGTACTGGCTTTGATGCTAACTTTGGTGATCCGCATTTATCGACATACTGGAAGCTTAGATTCAGAAAAATCCAGGAAGTTGAAAGGATAATAATTTGGCTGATTTAATGACTCACGCTCCCATATTGATTATAGCCATACCTCTGCTGGCAGCATTTTTAACACCGCTGGTTGGTATGGCAAGCCAAAAAGGTAGAAATGTACTTGTCGTAGTTAGCCTGGTGCTTGTGGCGTTTCTGGTTTTTGCTTTGGCGAGGGAGGTCGCCTCTAATGGAATCCAAGTTTATACTCTTGGTGCTACATCGCCTGACCTTAGTGTCCCTACAGGATTCATGGTACCTGTGCGGATAATCCTGGAAGTAGATGGCATCTCTGTATTCTTTAGCATAATCTGGTCGATTGTGTCCTTGGCGGCGGCTATATACTCTATCTCTCATATAGCAAGTGAAACAGGGCAAACCAGATTCTTTACCCTCTTACTGCTTATGGTGACGGGTGGTTTTGGACTGATGTTCACCGGTGACTTATTCAATTTATTCGTCTTTTTAGAGATAGCTTCTATTTCCGGGGCGGCTCTGATAGCTTACCGAACCAAGTTTGCCGACACCCAGGAAGGTGGATTCAAATACATAGTTGTATCTGCTATTGCGTCTCTAATGGTGTTATTTGCTATTGGGCTACTTTATTCCCAATATAACTCGCTCAATATAGCGTATCTAGCTCATGCAATTCAGTATACAACGCTAGATAAGATAGCCTTGGCTCTGTTTTTAATAGCGTTTACTATGAAAACGGGAATGGTGCCGTTACACCTGTGGTTTCCTGATGCCTATTCGGTGGCTCCGGCCAGCATAACCGGTATGCTGGTAATAACGAGCCATGCCTGTATGTATGCTGCTTTCAGAATTTGTTTTACCCTGTATGGAGGTGTGATAAACGCACCTGTAGTGGGCTGGATACTAATAATTTTTGGCTTACTAACTATGTTTGTTGGAGTTACGATGGCGGTCTATCAGAAAGACGTCATGCGCTTCATGTCCTATCATGCTATTTCTCAGCTCGGGTATATGTGGATTGGAGTAGGCGTAGGGCTGGCTGTTCTAGGTAATCCAGGACTTATCGCTACTTATGGTAGGGATGCTATGAGCGGAGGTGTTTTCCACATCTTGAATCATGCCATGTATAAACCACTTCTATTCTTCACAGGTGGCGCCTTGTTCCATTATACGGGTACCAGGGACCTTACCCAAATGGGCGGGTTAGCCCATAAGATGAAGTGGACTACTATACTGTATATAATTGGAACCCTGTCCATTTCTGGTATCCCTCCGCTTAATGGGTTTTCATCAAAAATACTAATTTATGAATCTGTGTACCAATTCCATCCAATACTTACTATCACTGGTATAATAGTCTCGATCTTGACTCTGGCATCCTTTACCAAAGCTTTTCATTCAGCATTCATGGGAGCGGAACTACCTGAATATAAAGGGGGTAAAGAGGTCCCCAGATCTATGCTAATTGGTATGTTGATACTGGCCGCAGGCATTGTCTTCGTTACTCTATTTCCATCGCTAGTTGTTGATTGGGCGATTCACCCTGCTGCCGATTCTTTGATAGATCAAGGGGCATATATTAACGCAATTATGGGAGCTACACCATGACATTCCTTCTAGAATCTGGCTACGCCTTTTGGAATCCTCTTATCTGGATCATCGTTTTTATAGTATTGGCAGTAATAGTCTACTTCTTCAGGAGGCGAGGACAGAAAGGATATAAGAAGGATACGGATCAAACACGGATCTTCCTATGCGGGGAAGAAGTTCCTGAAGCAGGAGAACGCCACATAAGAGTAGGCAATATATACTGGGGGTTCTTTGAAACTCTCAAGGAATACTATGAGCAGATTCTGAAGCCCCATACTGGAATAATAAATGACTATATACTCTGGTTCGTAGCTATTACAGCCGTAAGTGTCATAGTACTCCTTGCTGCTGGACTAGGCTAAGAAGTTTGAACTAATAGAGGAGAGATATTTGAGTTTAAAGTCATTCAAGAGAGCATTGTGGGTCTACCACCTTAACACCGGCTCGTGCAATGGATGCGATATCGAGATTCTAGCCGTGCTTACGCCGCGCTACGATGTTGAACGGTTTGGTATCAAGCTGGTGGGGTCGCCCCGCCATGCTGATGTATTGCTGGCAACAGGGCCGGTGATCAAGCAGATGGTCACGCGAGTCGAACGCATATACGAGCAAACGCCAGACCCCAAGATGGTTATGGTGATCGGCAACTGCGGTATAGAAGGGGACGTGTTTCACGAATCCTATAATTTGG